>NZ_SFBV01000290.1:0-9326 GCF_007095585.1 Microcystis sp. M_OC_Ca_00000000_C217Col | reverse complement strand
CTGTTCTCGGTTTTCATCTTGTAGGGATTCTTGCTTTTTCCCTATCTACCCAGATATTTTTCTTTTTGGCAACCCTTGTCTTGTCAGGTTTTGACCCACTTGTGTCCGTCAGTCAGCCTAATGATTCTAATGCTGCTACTACTGAAGCGAAAAAACTAGCACAACTTAAAACAAGTGACGGTAACGTGATTGTTTTGAATGCTCATATTTCTAACGCATCAGCAGGGAAAATAGAGTTACCTAGTGACAATGCTGGTTTTAGCAGTAATAAATTTGCTAACTTTTTGTTTGATATTTCCGTGTGATAATTTTTGCTTATGGAATCGTGAAATGCTTATCAGGCAAGACTTTTAGTGCTATTTGGCGGAATAAACTATCAGTATAGACCTCGTTTCCACACAGAAACCAGAAGAGCCCAGTGTGCTTCCTGAGCCTCTTGCTGAGAGTGCCAAAAATGCGGGTTTTAATGTTCAACCTAATGCCAGAGGTTTTATCTTTAATGCTGATGCTGAAGCACTGATTAAACTTCTTCAATTTGGTTCTCAAGGAGCATTACGCTAAAGTTATTGTCATTAATTATGGAATCTGATCATAAAGTTTCAGTCATCCGTCGGTTCAGTGATAGAACTCATAAAGAGATGGAAACCATTAGCGGTTGTCAAGATAATTTTAGCTATAATGAAGCTAAGAATTGTTTTGCGATCGCCGATGGTGCAACTCAATCATTTTACTCAAGTATATGGTCAAAACTTCTTGTTAATTATTTTTGTGAAAATCCCCAGATTGATAAAAACAATTGGCAAGAATGGCTTGAACTAATTCAGCAAAAATGGTTAGAAGAAGTTAAAGCAGAATTAGAAAAAGCAAAAAGCGGTAATAATTTTGCCTGGATTGAGATTTACAATGGTTTGGAGCGTTCTAAATCAGCAACATCTACCTTTATTGGGTTACAATTTATTGAAAATCAAGCAAAAATCTCAATTGTTGGCGATAGCTGTCTGTTTATTTTTCAGGGAAATCAATTAATTCAAACCCATTTATTGAAAAAATCAACGGATTTTAATAATCAACCTGAATATTTTGGAAGTCGCTCTAAAAATAATGATCATGAGCCAAAATTTTTAGACATCGAATTAAAATACAAACAACATTCAGATAAGCTTTATTTTGTACTAGCAACTGACGCTCTAGCTGAATATATTCTTAAATATACAGAACAGCAAAGAGATATTTTAACAACTTTACTTACAATACAGGAGTTTGAGAATTTTGTAAAATCTGCTAGACAGGATGACACAATAAAAATGAAAAATGATGATGTCACTTTAATGATTTTAGAAGTCAGTGATGGTGAAATCGTCAGTTTGCCTACACAAACCAGAAAAGAAAATCAAAAAAATACTCCTATCATTTCACCTTTAAGTTATGAAACTGAACAGCCTTCTAAAGAAGATCAAAACAATTCTTCAAGCGTAGAAGAAGAACCTGAAGACAATACTCCTGAGCAAAAGTTACAAGATACTTCTGGTTTTGCCAAAATAAGCTCCAATCTACAAACATTATTAAAATTTCTGCCATCTTTACCCATGACGCCCCGCGATTCGACGAGTTCAGCTTCTAAACCGACGAAAGACCCCGGAATTAAGGGAAGCAGTATTAAGGAAATCCGTAATCTTCTCCTTGTTTTTATTCCTGTAAATATAATCTTAACTATACTCTCCACTGCGACCATAATAAATAGTATAAAAACTGAACAATCAAGCAATTCAAATTCATCTAGTCAAGTCACTAAATATAAACCTAAATATAGGAACCTTGAAAAAGAAACTAAAATCTACAAAGATCAAACTTTTCAAGAAATTATTATTCCTGCTTTATCTGACTCATCTAAGGTTTTAATTTTAGAAGAAGGAGAGGAATGGATTAAATTTCAGATTGATCTTTATGCTAATCAAGCAATCTTGAATGAATGTTATACTTGTGCAAGGGATGAAATAGAAATAAAACCCAAGACAAATCTGAGAATCTTTCCTAGTGTATCAGAAGGGGATGTTTTTGGACAATTAAGTGAACCATCAAAGTTTAAAAAACTTGAATTTGATTCCCTTCCCAATTGGTCTAAATTTACATTTGTGGGGTATGTAAAAAAATGAAATATCCGCTTAGAACTGACTATGAAACAGTCGTAAAATACCCTGATAGATTTATATACGATGGTATTTTACAAAAAGGAAAGCCTGTTAAGCAAAAGCAAAATCAGAACTTTTTACTGTCTCATAATGGCGGAAAAGCCGTTGTTTATGAAATTCAAACTAATCCTAAAAAATATGCCCTTAAATGTTGGATAGAAGATTTAGGGGATCTAAAAATTCGTTATAAGGCGATTGATGCCTATCTTAAAACAGTTCAACTTCCTTATTTTGTTGATTTTGCTTACCAAGAACAAGGAATTTTAGTCAATGGACAAAGATTTCCCATTATTAGAATGGAATGGGTTGATGGTATTAGCTTTAAAAAATTTATATCTAATAATATTAATAACCCGACTTCTATCCGTAACTTTGCCGAAAAATTCTTAGAAATGGTTAAAATTCTTCATCAAAATAATATTTCTCATGGAGACTTACAACACGGTAATATTATAGTGCGTAAAAATGGTGATCTATGTTTAATTGACTATGATAGTTTATATGTTCCTCAATTAAGCAACGCAACCGACAATATTAAAGGACTCCCTGGTTATCAACATCCTAACAGAAATAAGTTATCTAAATTAAGTCCAAAAGCTGACTACTTCTCAGAAATAGTGATTTATTTATCATTGCTTATTCTATCAGAAAATCCCAACTATTGGCAACAAATACAACAAGAAGAAAGGCTACTATTTTCCGAAAAAGACCTAATTAAACCTAATTCATCCCAGATTTTCAAACAACTTAAAAATCTTTCTCCTGAGATTGTGTATTTTACCCAAGAATTAGAGAAATTTTGTCAACAATCAAATATTGAAAACCTACAACCTCTTGAAAATTTAGTCAACAATTACACAGGAGCTAAATGGAGTTTTGAGCCTCCTACTAACCCTATTCCAATCGTTACTTCACCCCCCACTATCGGTTGGGATTTCCCATCTAATCCTAAATCTACTCCACCCCCATACCCTCCTCCCTCAAGTCAAGGATGGACTTTCTCCCCTAACGGAGTTCAAACTCAAACCAGTCCAAAAAATACAACATCTTCAGATCCCTGGACAAAACTTGAAACCAATTCATCAAGTGCTTGGGATATATTTGACACGGGTAAAACACCACCTCCAAAAGATGAAAACATTTGGGATAAATTTGGCACGGGTAAAACACCACCTCCAAAAGATGAAAACATTTGGGATAAATTTGATAATATTTGGAAGAAACTTACAACATCTGTATCATCTATTTGGAACAAAATTTTGAACTGGTTTAATTAGCTATCTGATTATTCTGTGCAGTTCTCCTATCCTAAAATCAACCCCATTGCTTGATTAATAATTTTATTTTTATCAACCATAGCTTCATAGGTGGGTGGAATTAAATATAAAATGAACGTAGGTTGGGTTGAAGCATGAAACCCAACGCCCGATTATGTTACGCTACCGCTAACCCATCCTACAAATAATTGTGCTGTGTGATAATTTTTGCTTATGTAAGGTTAAATGCTTACTGGGCAAGACTTTTAGGACTATTTTGAAAGAAGAAACTATCAGTATAGACCTCGTTTACACACAGAAACCAGAAGAGCCTGGTTTATATAGCGTTTCCTGTTCGCAAGAGGTACATTATCGATGTTGAAAAGCTTAATTAGGGTTTGCTGAATAAATCTAAAAACCTTGTTGGATAAGACTTTTAGACTTTTTTGAAATCCAAAAGTGCCGGGCATGGGAGTGATCAGGGGGAAAATCCCTGGACTTTTTCCCTGAAAATTGGGTAATTGACCACCTGAAAATCGGTAAAACCCTACACCCTACACCCTACACCCCACACCCTGCCCCCACGAAAAACTTTTTCAGCAAACCCTATCTAAATGGTTGCCTTTTTTAACTTTTTTATTGATCTCATTAAGCATTTCTACTTATTGCAAAGGTGAGATGCTACCGGGTCTTGGGTCTTGCCTCTTGCCTCGTCTCAACAAGCAATTTAAATGCGCGGGCAGCTTACTAGAACTCTTGCATATAGCGCTTTTCACGTTACTGAGGTATCGACAAGTTTTGCCAACAAAGAGTTTAAGCCCCTTGCCCATGCCTCATTCTGATGAAAACTGCTATATATAGTCTAAGGTAGAAAAAAGTTAAATACTGACTAAACCGCGCAATCATAACAACTGAGCCGACAAATTCTGATGTTATTAGCATTAAAACAACTAACTGTTACCCCAGGCGACCGCCTGTTGTTAACTTCACTCACTTGGCAAGATTATGAAACAATTCTTGACGAATTGGGAGATCGACGGTCAATTCGTCTATCTTATAGTCAAGGAACTTTAGAAGCAATGACTCCTCTTTTTATTCATGAAAATACCAAAGTTTTAATCGGGGATTTGGTTAAAGTTCTCCTAGATGAATTAGGGTTAGACTATGAACCTGCTGGATCAACAACCTTTAAAAATCAACAAATGGATCAAGGAATAGAACCAGATGAGTCTTTTTATATCGAAAACTGTAACGCTATTCGGGGGAAAACGCGCCTTGATTTGACGATTGATCCCCCTCCCGATTTAGCAATTGAGATTGATATTACTAAGCGAACCCGATTTAATAATTATGAGCGATTGGGTGTTCCTGAATTGTGGCGATACAATGGAGAGAGACTGGAAATCAATGTTTTGCAAGGATCAGAATATGTTGAATCTTCCCAAAGCCGACTATTTTCTCAATTTAATCTAATAGAAAAAATTCCAGAAACCCTACAAAATAGTCAAAAAATCGGTAGTGCCATGGCATTAAAACAATTCCGAATTTGGGTAAAGCAAACGCTTAATCCCTAACTTCAAATGTACAACGAAGTCAGGGAACTTTTGCCGATGATAATTTAGAGGTTACAGTTTTCGGCTTAAGGCTGCACCTATTCCTATTGATCAGTGATCAGTTATCAGTGGGTAAGTTAACAGTTATCAGATATGAGTTTTTAAGTGTGCAGTATTAAATAGAGGTTTCCTACTGTCTTTTTACTGCTCACTGATTACTGGTCACTGATTACTGCTCACTGTTTTTAGACGTGGAACGGACTACCAGCGATCGCCAGCATCGTAAATTGTTAAGCGTCCGGCCCCTAGATATAATCCGAGGGAATTCTCCCCGGGGGGATAAGCAGTAATTCCAAACTGATAGACACCACCATAATCGGGATTTCGTACTGGTTTCAGACCGATGGAAACGGTATTACCGGGGGGGACAGGAGGATCAAAAATGACCGTGATCGTCTGAGTATTGGGGTCAAAAGTAGTGGATTTTAGGGTTAATTTTTCGCCTCGCTGATTGCGATCGCCAAGAAAAGCAAAGGTTTGATCGAGAAGAAAAGCAATAGTTTGAATATTGGGCTGCTGTTGTATGGTTACTTTGCCCAAGGGCGCCCCGAGAGACGGCGGTAGAGCGATGGTAAGATAGTATTTTGCTCCCCAAGCACGCACGGATTGGAAAGTAGCGGAGAAATTAACCAGAGTGGGAGAACTCTCAAAAAATATTCTGCCATCGGGAAATTGTCCTGCGAGAGAGACAGAAGCATCAAAAGTGAGTATAGCAATCAAAGCCAGCTTATACAGACTTTCAATCTGTTTTAAAGGCAAAAAAGGAATTTTCAAGGTAAAAGCTACTATAGAATATTGATTGTCAAGGGGAATTATAGCAAATTCACTTAACCCTCAACCGCTGCCATTATCAGTGATCAGTGATCAGTTATCAGTTATCAGATGTGAGTGTTCAGTTCACTGATTACTGTTTACTGTTTACTGTTCACTGAGAATACTTCCCACTCCCCCACCCCCAACACTTAACCCCCAACTTGCAATGTATCTCGAACACCTGCACCTTCACAGTTTTAGAAATTATGCCGAACAGTTGCTAAAATTCGAGTCCAAAAAAACAATATTATTGGGCAATAATGCTCAGGGAAAATCCAATTTACTAGAAGCGATCGAACTTTTGTCCACTCTCAAGAGTCATCGAGTCAGCAAGGATCGGGATCTGGTGCTAGAATCGGACTCGGAGGCGAGAATTTTTGCTAGGGTTAATCGTCTTTATGGCGCATCAGAATTAAGTTTAATTCTCCGTTCTTCTGGTCGTCGCACCGTGATCCGTGATCGTCAACCCCTGCGCCGTCATCTCGATTTTTTGGGCGTGATTAATGCGGTACAATTTTCTAGTCTCGATCTGGATTTAGTGCGCGGTGGTCCAGAAGCTCGCCGAGATTGGTTAGATACTTTATTAATTCAATTAGAACCCCTATACGTTCATATTTTACAGCAATATAATCAGGTTTTACGCCAAAGAAATGCTCTCTTAAAAGAGATTCGTAAACAGGAATTAGAGGGAAAAGTTTATGCAGATTTATCCCAACTAAAACTCTGGGATTTACAACTAGCAGAAACCGGTTCAAGAGTAACGAGAAGAAGGGCGCGAGTCCTGCAAAGATTAATTCCTTTAGCCCAAAAATGGCACGAAAGTATTAGCGGAAAAACTGAATATCTAGAATTACAATATATTCCCAATGTGCCTTGGGTAGAAGATGATGTCAATGGGGTACAAAGGGCTTTTTTAGATAAGATTGAAACCCGTCGTTTGGCCGAGAAACAGCTAGGGACATCGGTAGTCGGTCCCCACCGGGATGAAGTGGATTTTTTAATTAACCAAAACCCCGCTAAATCCTACGGTTCCCAAGGACAACAAAGAACCTTAGTTTTAGCCTTGAAATTAGCGGAATTACAGTTACTAGAGCAGATTATCGGAGAACCTCCCCTACTACTCCTCGATGATGTTTTAGCCGAATTAGATATCGAACGACAAAATCAATTATTAGATGCGATCGAAGACCGTTTTCAAACTTTAATTACCACCACTCATCTCAGTTCTTTTGAGTCTCGCTGGTTGCAATCTTCCCAGATATTTTCTGTCAAAAAGGGACATATTTTTTATTAGCCTATAGTCATCTCTTTGTTTTGCTCTTTGTCTGTACACACCCATAATTCGATCCCCCCTTAATCCCCCCTTAATAAGGGGGGTATCTGACAGTTTTTAACACCTAACTACTTAATAAAACAGGCTGTAGGCCTGTTTTATTAAGTAGTTAGGCAAAATTATTTACACATGACGATCATTGCCCCGTAAGGGTTTTAGCTCGATCGGGCAGGTAATTAATTTTGCATGACTACTTATTAGCTTAAGAATAATTAAGCCTACTTAATTTCGCGCACTACCGGCTTACCGTCAATAATTTCACCGACGAGAATCAGATCAGCAACCCCGACAAATAAACCATTTTCTAAAACCCCCGGCATATTATTAATAGTTCTTTCCAAATCAGCCGGATCATCGATACTATCAAATTTAACATCGATAACTAAATTGCCTTGATCTGTCACCACGGGGCCGGCTTTTTTCACTCCCATGCGCAGGGAAGGTTTACCACCGAGGGCCTCTAATTTCAGCATCACCGGAGTCATGGCCATGGGTAACACTTCCACAGGCAAAAGAAAAGTCGATCCCAACTTATCCACCAGCTTATTGCCATCCACTACCACGACGAAAATATCGGCGAGACTATCGACAATTTTCTCCTGAGTATGGGCAGCACCGCCGCCTTTAATCAGGTTTTTCTGGGGATCCACCTCATCGGCCCCATCGATAGCGATATCCATCTTCACGATGACATCGAGGGTAGTGAGGGGAATTCCGTACTTCCTCGCCAAAACTTGCGCTTGAAAAGAAGTAGGAACCCCGACAATATTGCTGATTTCCCCGCTTTGCAGTCTAGCGCCCAGATATTCGATCGCATAGGCCGTCGTTGAACCAGTTCCCAATCCCACGACTGAATTAGATTGAACTAGATTAGCGGCGGCCTTACCGACCTCCTGTTTCATGATAATGACCGGATCGATTGCTGTCATGATGCACATTCCTAAAAGCGATGTTTTGAACCTCTTAGTTATCGGCTATCCCTTGCCCTCTTGTCAATGGAATTAGGGATTAGTGGCCTGAGCTGCTAACATTTCCTTGAGTTTAGCCAATTCATTGGCCCAACGGGGATCTGGCTGTAAAGCGTCACCATCGCCGGTAACTTTCGGGGTACTGCTGCTACCCCGTTCAGCCTTGCGTTTTTTGCCGCCGCCGCCACCACTACTGGATTTGCGCGGTGCTGCCGTCGTCGGTTTCGGAGTCGGTCTTTCGACTTTTTCCGGGGTTTCTACGCTGGCCTCCGGCCCTTCTGCTTCTTCTCCTTCTTCTTTACCTCCCTTGCTGCGGGGGAGAGCTTTCTCGATTTTGATCGGGTTTTCCATGAAGGATTGACCGTTGTATTTTTCGATAAACTGGTCAGCTAGTTCATCGCTAGGGACGGTAACGAAGGCAAAACCGCGACATTTGCCAGTTTTGCGGTCTTTGATGACTTTAGTGGTGATCGTATCCCCTTCATCGGCAAAAAGTGCCTGTAATTTTTCGCGCTCGACGGATTCTTTGGGTAAATTACCAACGTATAGACGAACGGACATGATGGATTCCTCCAAGTATAGGGTGATTTGACATACTCCCACCGTCAAGCTACGCTGTGACGGGGGATTCTTTCCACATTGCTGTTAGAAATTCCTTGTTCAACGAGACAGCTTAGATTCTCAATGTCTCCATTAAGAATCCAGAGGCCGGACTCTCCCAAGGCGTTTGGGTCGGTTTCTGTTTGCCCAACAGTACCGTTGAGATAATTTCCCAAATATTGTAACCCTTTTTTAAGAATATTTATTGCTGCATTATGATCCCTATCTAAGACTGTTTTACAGTTAGGACATTGATGAGTTCTAGTGCTTAATGTTTTTTGCACTCTCGTCCCACAAACTGAACAATCTTGAGAAGTGAAATGCGGCGGCACAGCAACACAAACAATCCGATAAATCTTGGCAAAATAATTCAACCATTGAGTGAATTGATACCAAGAAGCATCAGAAATCGACTGGGCCAGCTTACGGTTTTTGACTAAGTTTCTTACCTTTAAAGCTTCATAGACTACCAGATCATTAGACTGGACTAACGCCAAAGCGTCTTTAATTGCTTTGTCTTTACGTTGTCTTGATACTTTAAGATGAAGCCTAGC
>NZ_SFBV01000029.1:0-4247 GCF_007095585.1 Microcystis sp. M_OC_Ca_00000000_C217Col | reverse complement strand
CCTTCCTGATAACCCCCCTTTTCTAACCGATAAATGCGCCATATTTGTCCATTAAAACGCCATAATTCCGGCACTCCCAAACGGGCATAAAGTGCTAATTTATTAATATCCGTGTGGGTGATATCCACTTCCACCACTAAATCTGGGGGCGGATCTTCAGTTAAATTAATCCTTTTCCCCAGCACTTTAGCTTGATTTTGAATATAGTAGGCATTATCGGGTTCTGCTCCTCGTTCTAAATCTTCCCTAGCTAGAGTTGTGGAACCCATACTTTTAATTTTTAAACCCAATTCTACCACCAAAATCCGAATAAACAATCCGATTAATTCTCGATAAAACTCGTGTTCTTCTAGGGGCATAGTAATTTCTAAAGTGCCACGATCATAAAATAAATGGGCGCGATTATTTTCTCCTAGTGCCTGTAAAATTTGCTGATAGGATAACCAACTGAGATGATTAAAAACTACCCGTTTCTCACCCCTAATTTGCTCAGTATTTAACTCCAGAGGAACTGTCACCATAACTGCCCCGAAAAGCGAAATTTATGCCCAAAAAAGGGGGTTGACTCACCCCCTGATCATCTTATCAAACCAGTGCCGGAACCTGGGGCCAACGCCCGATCGCCTTACCAATGACCGCTAACTCCCGAGTTAATCGATCGAATCGGTCGGGGGTCAAGGATTGCGGCCCATCAGATAGGGCCTTTGCCGGGTTAGGATGTACCTCGATCATCAAGGAATCGGCCCCGGCTGCTAGGGAAGCCATGGCCATGGTCGGGACATATTCCCATTTACCCGTACCGTGGCTAGGATCGATCATGATCGGCAGGTGAGTTAAAGTTCTTAAAACGGGAATACAGGATAAATCTAGGGTATTGCGAGTATATTTACTGTCAAAGGTGCGGATACCGCGTTCGCAGAGAATAACATTGCTATTTCCTGCGGCGAGGATATATTCTGCCGCCATCAACCAATCTTCAATAGTGGCCGCCATGCCGCGCTTGAGTAGGACTGGTTTCGGTTGCGCTCCAACTTTTTTCAAGAGGGAAAAATTCTGCATATTGCGGGCTCCCACTTGCACCACGTCGGCTATTTCGACAATCTTAGGGAGATCCGCCGCGTCCATTACTTCCGTGATAATACCCAAACCACTGGCATCTCTAGCCGCCGCTAGTAATTCCAAAGCGCTTTCCCCGTGACCTTGGAAAGCATAGGGAGAAGTGCGGGGTTTGTAGGCACCCCCCCGGAGGAATTGCGCTCCGGCTGCCGCCACTCGTTTGGCAGTTTCCACGATCATGGCCTCATTTTCCACCGAACAGGGGCCGGCGACAATGCTAACGGGATGATTTCTGCCGATGGGGATAACACCGTTAGGAGTAGGGACTAAAACCTCGCTGTATTCCCCGTGACGGTATTCTAAACAGGCGCGTTTGAAGGGTTGTTCGACTCGCAGGACGGTTTCGATCCAAGGGCTTAATTCTTGGATTTGTAGGGGGTCTAATTCCCTGGTTTCTCCGACTAAACCGATGACAACTTTATGCTTACCGACGATTTTCTCGGGACTTAATCCCCATGCCTCGAATTCGGCACCGACGCGCTCGATTTCAATTTCCGGGGAACCAACTTTCATGACAACAATCATGGCATTAACCTTTTATTGTTTCCTTTAATCTCTATTGTTGACGATTTCTAGAGGTTATCTATTTTTCTTCCACTTCTTTTTTGCCGGACCGCCAGGCGGCGATCGTTCTGCCAAAATTAGCTTGAAATTCTTGCCATCCTAGCCAATCCCCCACCCGATCCTCATCCCAAGAAGCGGAGAAGATGCCATAACTCAGACCGATGAAACCTAGACCAAACAGGCTTAAACTGACGAGCATGGCGACGTAGGAAGGGATTTCGAGAAGATCGTGGCTAATAATCCAGTAGAAGCCAAAAAAGGAAGCTATCCCCAGTGCCGTCGGCAGGCCACAAAATACCGCCATCCGTTTGGCCATCCGTTGACTGACCACTTGCGGAATCGCCTTTAAGCTGGTTTCCTCGGAGCGATTTTTTAGGGGCGGTGGCACGGGACTAGGGGCAATTTTCGGGGTTTTTCGCTTATTTTGGCGCGGCTCAAAGGGGAGACGTTCTTTTTTCTCCGTCGATTTCGATTCAGAGGCCATGGTAGGGATGCAAAGGGGGTATGCTTAACGGCGAATTCCGAGACGACCAATCAGGGTTTGATAACGTTGTTGATCTTTCTTCTGGATATAGGTTAACAGTCCCCGACGACGACCGATCATCTGGAGTAATCCCCGACGGGAAGCATGGTCTTTCGGGTTAGCTTTCAGGTGTTCGGTCAGTTGGTTGATTCTCTCGGTTAAGAAAGCTACCTGTAACTCCGATGATCCTGTATCGGTTTCGTGGGCCTGATATTGGCTGATTAGTTCTTGTTTTTTGGTCTGGGTTAAGGCCATAGGACTCGTGATCTCTGCTTAAATACTGCAATCTATTATAGTATCACGTTTCTGGTCGATCCGTAAACATTGTTCGGGAGGCAGGGTGATAGGGTGATAGGGTGATAGGGTTTTGGGGTGATAGGGTGATGAGACAACTTCCCCACTTCCCCACTTCCCCACTTCCCCACTTCCCCACTTCCCCACTTCCCCACTTCCCCACTTCCCCACTTCCCCACACCCCATTGCCGCAAATCATGGCAAAATCTTAGACATAGCGTCTAACTTACCCTGAAGATTCCATGCTGTTAAAATCCACGACCCGTCATATTCGCATTTATACGGCTGAAGTAAAAAATAATCAATTAATCGAGAGTAACCATGTCTTGACTCTTGATGTGGATCCCGATAATGAATTTAATTGGGAAGAAGTGGCTCTCAATAAGGTTTATAGTAAGTTTGATGAATTGGTAGAGTCCTACAATGGGGAAGAACTGAGCGAATATAATCTCCGTCGCATCGGTTCAGATCTAGAACATTTTATCCGTTCTCTCCTGCAAAAAGGCGAAATTAGCTATAATCTCAATGCCAGAGTCCAGAACTATAGTATGGGTTTACCAAAATTAGGGTGAACAATTCCGCGTCAGTCCCCACCCGCACACCTAGAACTGTGTGGAAACGAGGTCTATACTGATAGAATATCCGCAAAATAGCCCTAAAAGTCTTGCCCGATAAGCATTTCACGATTCCATAAGCAAAAATTATCACACAAAGTCGAGAAGAGCCATTATACCAAATACAAAATGAATTACACAAGATTGGAGCAGCAAAGCAAGGAATCACAAATAGCTGAATTAGAGCTATTTATAAAAAGTGTAATGGATTCAAGAGAACTGAAACGAGCGCTCTTAGTAAAGATGTAGATGTCTCTCGAAGGTAAAACCTGTGAAGAAATCAGCAGAATACTCTGTGTCAAGCAATCTTTTATATATTACGGTCGAAATATATTTAAAATAAATAGAAGGAATTAGAATAGGATATAAAGGCTCGATCGGATATTTAACAGATGACCAGATAAATGAAGTGATCGGGTGGTTAAAAGCAAAGATTTATTGGAACATGGATGAATTAATCGATTATATCAGCCAACCTTATGCTGTTATTTACAAATCAAAACAAAGCTCTTATCATTTGTTTTTGCTGGCGAGTATAAGTGGTCAAAAATCTCAAAAAAGTCAGCCAAAATTTGAGCAAGAGTTAGTCGAAAATAAGAAGAAATAAATTCAGAAACTATTAGCTGAAAACAACGATGCAATATCCAGACTTCTTCTCCACTGAGTAACCAGACTTTATAGAGTTTGTCAGCGAAACGTTTTTTTGTCTTAAAGTCCAGAAAACGGGTTTCTCAAAGAAAACGGGTTTCTCAAAGAAAACGGGTTTCTCAATAGTTTCTTGAAGAAACCCGTTTTCTAGGTGACTTAATGCTTCTTTCCAGGGTTCATCATAATTGGCGGTTGTTGGGTTCATTTGAGTTGTCCGCTTACTCTTAGGTGTAAAGCGCGATAGCGTAACGCACCGATTTAATAATAGAGTTGGTGCGTTACGGCGGCTTGTTAATTTTGGTTTTTTGACGGAATTGATAGCCGCCTAACGCACCCTACGCCTTAGAAGGAGAGCTTAGACGCTTAGATAAAGAAATTACCCACTGGAATGTTCCCTAAAGCTGGTAAAGTACCAGTAAATCCGGTGATATTTATTAATAAATCATTGCTGGATTGGAAGCCAGCCGTGCTATCATTAATAACGAGAT
>NZ_SFBV01000289.1:0-24998 GCF_007095585.1 Microcystis sp. M_OC_Ca_00000000_C217Col | reverse complement strand
AATTAGTAGCCGCAGGAATCCCTCAAAACCAGATTATTTTAGCCTTTAAATCCCCTGAAATTAGACCCTATACAGGCTTTGCTGTGGCTTAACGTTCAAATATGATGGACAATTCTCAAGACCGCGATTGCGCTCTCAACTACTGCCAACAAGCCCTTAAATTCCCCCAGGAGCCAGGCATTCCCCTAATAAAAGACGGAGAGGAACTCCTCGTAAAAATGGTTCTTCGGTTTGTCTTATGCAACAGACAGGATTATAAGAGATGAAACCCTTATAGAGAAAGACATTTGGCGATTTTTGTCAATTGTTTTCGATCTAGAGCGAACTAATCAATTAAATCTTTTGCCAGATAAGGATTTAGTCGATTTATGCCCCCCTATCGAACCATACCAAGTAACGAAGAGCCGCCAGACAGGAGCCAGAAAAAGATATTTATCAGAAAAGTCATGATCAAGCTAGAGGTTTAAAGACTGATCGGGTTCCAATTATTTTTATTAATAAATATGGTTCTTCGGTTTGTGCTATGCAATGGACGGAGTTATAAGGGATGAAACCCTTATAGAGAAGGACATTGATGCGATTTTTGTCAATTGTTTTTGATCTAGAACGAACTAATCAATAGAACTCTTGCCAGATAAGGATTTAGTCGATTTATGCCACCCTATTGAACCATACCAAGTAACGAAGAACCATAAATATTTGACACAATTCATACCAGGTAAGCAAGAGGGCTACGCCACTACTACCGAATCATTACCTGCTTCTGTTCTAAATTTTTGAAGTTCCAGAATGTGATTATTCATCTAAGGGAGTTTCTTTAATGCTTGTATTTTTTATTTTCTCCCTTTTTGTTATTCTCGTTTTATTAATATATGTAAACAACAGGCTTTGATCGTTGAAATAGCGATCGCCCTTGCGATTCGGCGATCACCGCTTGGGTAAACATTTAGTCTAAACTCCAGTAGAAAGAGCCGTAAACTTGATTAACAATCGTCCTCAAAAATGTCTTGACTATCCTACCCCGAATGAAGTATTCTATGAAGATAGATCAGGCAGTAATGCAATTCAGACTTGAATTGGCGAAACAAAAATTGAATGTGAACAATTTTAACTTATTGAGCAATCATGAAAAAAAATAAATATAAAGCAGAATTGGTTTTAATCGCTTTGCTATGGTTTCTTGTCATCAATATTGGAAATATGGGGATCATAGATACAGGTTTGCGATTACAAATGTCCCATGCTTGGTGGACAAAAGATTCGGAAGTTCAGGTTACTTCCGAAACCAAACCTAAAATTCGTGGAGATATTCGTTTTGGAGTTCTAGGAGTTGATGGAAAGCGTTATATTGCCTATGAACAAGGTCAGTCTTTATTGATGTTACCTGGAGATTTATTTGGGACTTGGCTTCATTACTTGTTTCCCGCTATTCCAGAAAAAAATTGGCGACATTTAGTGGTAAGTTTCCTTATTTTTATACCTTTAAACATTGCTGCCGTTGTTACTTGCTTCTGGTTGCTAAAAGAATTTGGTTTCAATGACAGAATTGCCCAATTAGGTTCTGTTATCTTTTTTTTGGGTACAACCTTCTTACACTATGCCCAAATACATCAACAGAACAATCAAATCCTTTTATTTGTCATGATAGGTTACGTTGCTGCTTTAGCCTATTCCTTCTCCAAAAATCCAAGCCTGGCTTTTATGAGCGGACTGGCTTTAGGTGGAGCTATGTTAATGAGAATAACAAGTCTAATACACGCCCTATCGGTTTTCCTGTTTTTCTTGAGTTGTCTAATCTATCAATATCGAGAAAGACTTAAGCAAAGTGTACCAGAATTAATCAAAGCAATTGGAATCTGGATTCTTGGTTTTATTCCCTTTACTTTAATAGGGAGACTCTTTGATTACTGGCGCTACGGCAGCGTCTTTCTGTCTGGTGCAAAAGTGGCACAGATACAATTAACTACCGATCCATTGTGGAATGGAATGCCTAACCTAGAGCCAAACTTTCCCTTTATTGACGCTCATCATGTTGGATTCATCGGTGTTCTTTTCGATCCAGCTAAAAGCATTTTTATTTATGATCCTTTGCTATTACCTTGTTTAGTTATAGTTGCTATTCTTTGGAGAAAAATAAACATATACATTCGTATCTATATCCTAGTCAATATTCTCAATCTTTTTCTACATTTATTAGCCTATTCTCGAGTCTCGTTTTGGGGCGGAGATTTAGCTTGGGGAGCCAGATATCATGTCACCTCTGTGCAATTGCTTTTAATTCCCCTGATTGGTATTTTTCTGCAATCTTTACTATCATATCGGGGGATAAGGAGGAAATTAATGGTGGCAATAATAGCTATTGCCATGGTCATTCAATTAGCGTCTGTCACTATGCACCCCATCATGGAAATATCTCAAAAAACTATAGGCGTACCAGGAACTAGATTGGATTTCCGATTAGGACAAAGGATGATTAATCTGGGATGCTTATTGAATTCATCTCTTCCTCCCTGCCAAAGAGCAACTCCGGAGCAAAGGGAATACCTGAACGCAGAATTTAATCGCATAATTTTTCTACCTTTTAACTGGCTTCATCAAGCCAAGGATATTCCTGTATTTAAAAGTCTAGGAAGAATTTACCTCGTGTTTTGGTTTGGTATTTTAGCTTTAGCCATTTTTAAAACCGCACAAATATTAGCTTTTTCCCCTGAGATAAATAGCAAGAGAGAAGAATTGTAAGACCATAAATCCTTGCACTTTTTTTGTTTAGTCCACACATATCGAATTGCCACAGCAACCCCATTACCTCGTTGCAATGGTCTCCCTGCCAACCCATTTCCAGAGGTTCTACCTCTTGTGTAACCCATCAGGGAAGGGAGGGAGACCCTCCCTTTCCTCAATAGACCACACCAGAGGCGAAATCGCCTACTTGTTACCATTACCCCGCATAGCTAAAACCGCATCGCGTAGTTTATCTGGCACTTCTTGCAGGTGATCCTCATCCCACTGGAAAAAACCGACACCCATAGTCAAAGAACGCAAATCAACGATAAAATCGTGCATTTCCGCTTGGGGTAGATAGGCCGTTACCTGATCCCAACCTTTCCACTCCGCAGAAGCTTCAAAACCCTGAATTTGACCGCGTTTACCACTGATTAACTGTAAAACCTTGGCGGTGTATTCTGAGGGAGCGAGAACCGTCACCGATAGAATTGGTTCTAATAAGACCGGATGACATTTAGGCAGTCCCTCCGTCATTGCTAGACGGGCCGCTTGTTTAAAAGCTTGTTCGGAACTATCGACACTGTGATAGGAACCATCGGTGAGAGTAACATCAATATCCACCACGGGAAAACCCAAAGGACCATGACCGAGATATTCCCGCACTCCCGTTTCCACCCCGGGGATATACTGTTTCGGGACAACACCACCGACAATGCTTTCATGGAAGTGGAAACCTTCCCCCCGGGCCAGGGGTTTAATATCCAGGTACACATCACCAAAAGCACCGTGGCCGCCGGTTTGGTGTTTATAACGTCCGTGGGATTTGGTGCTGGCCTTGATCGTTTCCTTGTAGGGGACTTGGGGTAAATGGGTGGTCATCGGTAGATTATACTTGCGCGCTAGGCGATCGAGGGCCACTTGCAGATGAATTTCTCCCTGTCCCCAGAGAATCACTTCTTTAGTATCACCGTGTTGTTCCCAGTAGAGGGAAGGATCTTCTTCGATCAGTTTTGTCAAAGCTGAACTTAATTTAACTTCATCCTTGCGATTTGCGGCGGCAATAGCGAGAGCAAAGACGGGTTTAAGCTGTAATCCTCTGGGAAGATCGGGTTTTTGACTGCCGCTGCTAACCACGTCTCCGGTGGCGATTCCCTCCAAACGACCGAGAGCGATAATTTCCCCCGCTTGGGCCTGCTGTAGGGGTTGTTGTTGTTGTCCCATGAGACGATAGATACCACCAATCCGCACACCGTTCAAGGCCATGCCATCGTTAAGGGTTCCCTGCCAGATTCGCCCTAGGGAGAGGCGACCGCCCTGGGGAGTAAAATAGGTTTTGAGGATTTGTACCACTGCATCCCCATCCGCACTGGGATCGAGACCGCGACGATTGGCGGTAATTGTCGGGGCCGGTGCTTCTTCCACTAAAGCGGTGAGGAGATGACGCACACCATAGTCCCGTTCCGCCATACCGAAGAACACGGGTACTATCTGATCGGCTCCCAGTTCTTGTTTTAAGTCTTGGAGAATTTCTTCCCGGGAGGGGTTAATATCTTCGAGGAGTTCTTCTAAAAGATGATCGTCAAATTCGGCGATCGTTTCCAGCATTTCTTGTCGAGCAATCTGTTCTTCTTCCTTGAGGTGGTCGGGTAAAGCGACAGGATCGGCGGGACTGTTAGCATGGTAATGATAAGCCTGTTCGTTGATTAAATCGATGAATCCGATAATTTCGTTGTTCTGACGGATAGGATATTGCTGGGGAACGAGGGGACGACTAGAAACGGATTTAAGAGCTTGTAGGACTTCGTTAAAGTGACTATTACAGCGATCCATCTTGTTGATGAAGATTAGATGCGGAATTTCCCAATCATCGAGGAATTTTAGCAAGGGAGCCAGGGTGAGAACTCGATCGACCACCGGTTCACAAACGATAATAGCAGCACCGGCCCCGACGAGGGCATTATAGGTTTCACTGGCAAATTCGATCGAACCAGGGCAATCGAGAAAGGTAAAATTTAGGTCTTGGTATTGACTATGGGCAACGGAAACTTCTACACTCATCTGTCGATCCCGCGCTTGGGTGGAACTATCAGCGACGGTGTTGCGATCGCTGATTTTGCCTTTTCTGGTGATCGCTCCTGTTACGAAAAGTAAACTTTCCAGTAAGGAGGTTTTTCCACTGGAGTAGGGGCCGACAAGGGCCACATTACGGGTGTTTGCTCCGATACTTTGATTCATACAGATACCCCCAACAATGATTTAGTGATTAGTTGTGGCGATTGGACGATATTTACACTCGATCGCCCTAGGAAATATACTGTCATAGCACTGAAAATTACTCTCAGGACGTATTTAGAAGTGAAAGGCCTGTCTTGCCATAATTTTGCCCAGTGCTACAGGTGTATTCTTTCCTACTCTTCACCCTAACTCAGTCTCAAGCATTACATCCCATTCTCGCAATCTCTTGTAAAATCTCGCCTACTTTTAGTTAAGGAACTTGAATAAATGTTAACTAAGCTGTTGACTATCGAGAGTTTTTCTCATCAACTGGATTTACAAAAACGAGAGGCAGCCTGATATAGTGAGAGGTCGGGATGATGTTTATCAAGCAATTTTTATGTTAAAAGCTGGAATCGTGGGACTGCCAAATGTGGGGAAATCGACCCTATTTAACGCTCTGGTGGCTAATGCCAAGGCTGAGGCCGCTAATTTCCCCTTTTGTACCATTGAACCGAATGTGGGTGTGGTATCCGTCCCCGATGAACGTCTGGAGGTTTTGGCTAAAATCTCTAATTCTGAGAAAATCGTGCCGACGCGGATTGAATTTGTCGATATCGCCGGATTAGTCAAGGGTGCGAGTCGCGGGGAAGGATTGGGTAATCAATTTTTGGCTAATATCCGGGAAGTGGACGCGATCGTTCATGTGGTGCGCTGTTTTGATAATGATGATATTATTCATGTTTCCGGTTCCGTGGATCCGGCCCGGGATATCGAGGTGATTAATCTAGAGTTAGCTCTGGCGGATTTGGGACAGGTGGAGAAGCGGGTGGAACGTTTACGCAAGCAGGCGAAAAATAGCAAGGAAGCCGCCGAAGAATTAGCTATCCTTGAAAAAATCCTAATTTGTCTTAATGACGGTATTTCGGCGCGAAAAGTGGATTTAAACAAAGAGGAAGAAGAATTAATTAAAAATCTCGGTTTATTGAGTCGGAAACCGATTATTTATGCCGCTAATGTTAGCGAAGATGATCTAGCTACGGGTAATGATTGGGTAGAAAGTGTCCGTCAAATTGCCCAACAGGAACAGGCCAAAGTTGTGATCGTTTCTGCTCAAGTGGAATCGGAATTAGTGGAATTGTCGGAGGAAGAAAGAAAAGATTTTCTTGGTTCTTTAGGAGTAGAAGAAGGGGGATTAAAATCTTTAATTCAAGCTACCTACGAGTTATTAGGACTGCGTACCTATCTCACCACCGGTCCCCAAGAAACCCGCGCATGGACGATTATTGCCGGTATGAAAGCACCCCAGGCAGCCGGAGTTATTCACTCGGATTTTGAACGGGGTTTTATTCGTGCAGAAACCGTGTCTTATCAGGATTTAGTTAATAGTGGCACGATGAGCGCAGCCAAAGAAAAAGGTTTAGTCAGAAGTGAAGGCAAGGAATACATTGTTCAAGAGGGTGATGTTTTACTATTCCGTTTTAATGTTTAGCTAAAAATAAATCAGGTGAGCGCTTCCACCTGATCAAAAGGTTGAATTTGGCGTTGTCAATAGCTGTAGGGCTAATTCATGAATTAGCCCTACAATTGGCGCTAATTCTGGAATTAGCCCTACACTTGGCTTTGTCAAATTGAAAGATGCTCCGAATTTCTGTCATAAACAATCTCTAAGCTTTTTTTACTCACTTTGGTTAACATTAAACTGAATTTTTTATCTCTTGACATACTCTAATTTATATTCTATAATTAGCTACAGGAGCAAGTTCTTGTTTAATCAAGATGGCGATGATCTCTGTCCACTAAAAGACTGGTTTGCTAGGAATGCAGTCGAGGCTAAAAATAGTTTATCTATTCAACAACTCGCAACGGAAAACGGTCAAATCAAACTGGAAAAATGAAAGAGCAAGGATTGTTATTTTCTGAAGACAGCCTTTTACCTGAAAAACTCCCCCAAATTCAGGAATTACGACCTTCTAACAATCTTTCCGCAGTTTTTGAAGAGTGCCATAATTATATTTACGCCAACGAAGGAATGCTCAAAGACAAGATTTTTCACGAGATGGTTAAACTAATCATCATCAAACTTCATGATGAAAAATCTGCCAAGCAATCTGTAAATTTTGGCGTTACAGCAAATGAATATAAAGCCATCGTCGCCAATAAGTCCGATGAATTTATGTCGCGTCTCAGTCAATTATTTATCTCAATCAAGAATCATTATCGGGGATTTTTCACCGATGACACATTCAAGTTAAAACCTTTGACTCTTGCTTATATTGTAGGCAGGTTACAGTACATTAATTTAACTAAAACATCTGGCGATATAAAAGGGGAAGCCTTTCAGACTTTTGTAAATAGACACCAGCGTGGAGATAGGGGAGAATTTTTTACGCCTCATCCAATTGTCCGTCTTGCGGTTGAAATGATAGACCCCAAACCAAACGAAAAAATTATAGATCCTGCTTGCGGAAGTGGTGGTTTTTTAATTCAAGCAATCAACCATGTTCGACAAAATAATCCAGAGTTCGATATAGCAAGTTTTGTGCAAGAAAGTATTACAGGAATTGAATTTAATCCTGATGTCGCCCTTTCGGGAATGATTCGTTTAGTTTTTGAAGGTGGCACAGGTTCAGAAATTATCTGCACTAATGCGCTTATCGAAGATGAAAAATTCAATAATTCTTTTGATGTTATCTTGACCAATCCTCCTTTCGGAAATAAAGGCAAAGTAGAAGACCAGACAATTCTTAAATCATATCTTCTTGCCCGGAAATGGCATAAATCAGCGTCCAATAGTTGGGAAGTTTCCCCAACCGTTTTAGCGGGTCAGTCGCCCGATATTTTATTTATTGAGAAATCTATAAAATTATTGCGGGCAGGTGGACGCATGGCGATTATTCTGCCCGATGGTCTATTACAAAATATCTCTAATGGACCGATTCGCCATTGGTTGCGCTCCCAAACAAAAATATTAGGTGTTGTTTCCATACCGCCAGAAGCATTTGTGCCATACGGTACAGGAATCAAAACATCACTTTTAGTGGTTCAAAAATTACCGGCAGACAATGATTCTTGTTTTATGGCACAAATCAAAAAAATAGGCTATGACGTTAAAGGACAAACAATATATAAGCGCAACGAGTCGGGAGTTATAGCCAGAACAAAATCAGGTTTGCCAATAGTTGACGATGATATAGATGATATTTCTCAATCTTTTACGTCATTTATCAATGGCGAATTTGCACAAAACAGCGATTGTATTTATACAGTTAAAAACACACTGCTCAATTCGAGACTCGATGCCGAACATTATTTACCCAATGACCAAAAATTATTAGAACATCTGAAATCTATTGGGGCGAAACCTTTAGGTGAAATTGCCGATATTTTGAGAGATTCAGCTGATTTTCGTTTAGCTAGGGACAGTGAAATTAGATATATCGCCATTTCCGATGTTGATTATCGTACAATGCAAGTTGTTTCCCAACAAATAATCAAGGCACATGAGGCCCCATCTCGTGCAACTTATAGATTGTACAAAGGTGATATTATTACAGCAATTTCAGGAGCAAGCACGGGAACACCACGCCAAGCAACAGCCCTAATCACAGAAGATGAAGACGGGGCAATTTGCTCAAATGGATTTTCAGTATTAAGAAATATTCAGGGAGTCGAGCCTTTGTTTTTATTAGTATATATGCGAACAGACTTTTTTTTGCGTCAGATTAAAAGGTATATGACAGGTCATGCCATTCCTACTATTTTAGTAGATGATTTGTCTAAAGTTTTAGTGCCTATTCCACCCAAATCTGAACAGCAGAGAATCGCCAAAAGTATGGCTGAAATTCAAGCAATTAGAAAAGAATCGTTAAAAGCAAGTGAGAATGTTGTTAACGAAATGAGTCTTTTACTTGGCCAATTTGAGTAAGGCAAAAAGCAGGTTAAGCTTAGAAAAAGTCTTAAGGTGGTTGATTTATCCCAACCTTAAGACAGGACTAGAATAGCTAGGATAAATCAACAGGGATTCTCAATTCGCCCGGGAAATGTGCGTCGCCAGGGCCGCCGATTGTAGGATGGGGGTAGTGGTGACGGAATCCGTCGCTAGGGTAAAGAGAGGATTGGAGAGGATACCGGCCAGGGAAGTCGCCACTAGGGAGAGGACAATACCCACCTGTAGGGGACGCATCCCGGTAAGAGTCCAATTGATAACGGGGTAATTTTTCACCGCATCGGACATCTCTTGGGGTTCCTTGACCACCATCATTTTGACCACACGGATATAGTAGTAAATCGAGGCCACACTGGTGACTAAACCAACGAGGACGAGGGCATAAAGTCCCGCTTGCCAACCGGCCCAGAATAGATAAATCTTACCAAAGAAGCCCGCTAGAGGTGGAATTCCCCCCAAAGAGAGGAGACAGATGCTTAAACAGAGGGTTAGCAGCGGATCTTTCTGGTAGAGTCCCGAATACTCAGCGATCTGATCGGTTCCAGTTCTGAGAGCAAAGAGAATCACACAGGCAAAAGCCCCTAGGTTCATGAACAGGTAAATTAACAGATAGAAAATCATGCTAGAGTAACCCGCGTCAGTACCGGCGGTTAAACCAATCATGACAAAACCCGCCTGACCGATCGAGGAATAGGCTAACATCCGTTTCATGCTAGTTTGGGCTAAGGCGACCACGTTGCCGAGGATCATGCTCAAAATTGCTAGAGCGATAAAGATAAACCGCCATTGTTCGCTCACTAGACCGAAAACCGTCACTAATAGGCGAATTGCTAGGGCAAAACCCGCCGCTTTGGAACCCACCGAGAGGAAAGCGACCACGGGAGTGGGTGAACCTTCGTACACATCAGGGGTCCACTGGTGAAAGGGAACCGCCGAAATTTTGAAGGCGATACCGGCAATCACAAAAACTAATGCGATCGCCAAGGCCAAGGACTGACCACCGTTAACATCGGTTAATTTTTGGGCAATGGCACTTAAACTGGTTTCACCTCCGGATAAACCGTAGAGAAGGGAAACACCATAGAGGAAAATCGCCGAACTAGAAGCTCCAATTAACAGGTATTTTAAAGCAGCCTCGTTCGATCGAGGATCCCGCTTCATGTAACCGGTCATTAGATAGGAGGAAATACTGAGCATTTCTAGGGAGATGAAGATCATCACCAATTCACTAGAGCCAGATAGGAACATTCCCCCGAGGGTTGCGGTGAGCATAATGGCCAAGAATTCCGCTAGGGAGGTTCCCGCTTGTTCCACATAACGGATAGACATCAGCACTGTGGAGGCGGTAGAAAGAGCAATAATCGCCCTAAAGACGATACTGAGATTATCGCCCTCAAAAGCCCCTAAAAAGGCCACTGGTTTCGGATTGTCCCAGGCAAAATAGAGAGCAACCACAGCAGCGAGCAGACCAGCGATCGCAACGTAGGGCAGCCAACTTCTGGCACTCCGTCCCACGATTAAATCGCCGATTAAAATCACCATCAGGGTAATAATCAGGATTCCTTCGGGCCAGATAACGCCGGCGTTTAGCTGACTGGCAACAAGACTAGAAAAATCCATATTGATTGAGGTTAAAGGAATTTGAAGTTAAAAAAGGCTTAATACAAGCTTAGGGCATTTGATCAGCGATTCAGTGATCAGTTATCAGTGATCAGTGATCAGATGTGAGTTTTCAGTTCACCGATCGCCGCTATTGGGTTAAAATTTCTAAAAAACCAGATAAATTTGAGATAATCTTAGCTTTTATGGGTATTATACTTGTCCATTGTCTTTTTTATCCTCTTGTCTCCTAGTCTCCTCAGCTAAGGGAAAATCTTTGATTTTTGCAGCCGAGCTAATTTCTGGTGGTGACAACTTGTCACCGAAATGTATCCACGTTAACAGGGAAAAAGTGAAAACTCAGGAAATCATGACATAGACTGGCATCGTTAGTTGTCGTTGAAGGATTCTGGTAAAATCAGGCTAGGGGAAACACCCGAAAAATCAATTGTTTTTGAGCCATCCGCTTGATTTTTTTGTGGAAAAATTTTCTAGTTCGCTCAATCCTTTTCCTTTAGCGATCGCTTGAATGAGTAACGAAACCTATCTCAATCATCCCACTTTCGGTCTATTATACAGAGTGTGTCTATTAGAAGAACATCGGGAATTATTCACCACTCTTTATGCCCAACGTCTTTTTTTTCTGGTGACGGTGGGACCAAAAAAAGTCTCGTTCGATCCGATTAGTCGTTCCGATGCTCGTCTTTTAGTGGAAAACCGGCTGCGAAATTTGCGCCGGGGCAGTAATGTGCAAGAATTTAACAGTCTCAACCAAACTTATCAACAAACCTTTTCAGTCTAGTTCATGACGATCGCTAGTCGTATCGAGTCCATCCGTCTTACCCTACCCCCCGGCACGCGTCTGATTGCCGTCAGTAAACAGGTATCGAGCGATTATATCCGTCAAGCTTACCGAGCAGGAGTGAGAGATTTTGCCGAAAGTAAGCTACAGGAAGCAATCTCGAAGCAGCAAGAACTAAAAGACCTCCCAGATATTTCTTGGCACTTTATCGGGCATCTACAGGCAAATAAAGCCCGCAAAGTCCTAGAATCTTTTGATTTAATCCATTCCCTCGATAGTTTAAAATTAGCCCAAAGACTCGATCGCCTGGCCGGGGAATTAGAGATTAATCCCCAAGTTTTGCTACAGGTGAAAGTTGTCCCCGATCCCGATAAGTTCGGTTGGGACAAGGCCGAACTCTTAGCAGCTCTTCCCGATTTAGTCAACTGTCAACAGCTAAAAATTCAAGGTTTGATGACAATTCTGCCCCAGGGATTATCGGCTGAGGAAAAGTTAGCCGCCTTTGAAAAAACCAGCGATTTAGCCCAAATAATCGAGAATAGCTCTAGTTTATGCCTGCCCCATCTATCCATGGGGATGTCTAACGATTATCCCCTGGCCGTCAAGGCCGGAGCCACTTTGATCCGGGTGGGAACTGGTATTTTTGGTGATCGCATTTACTGAACCATCGGCGTAAATTTACAGAAAAAACCTCTAGAAAATTTAATAATCCGTGACAATATATCTTAAAATTACAACGTTCAGTCTAGAAACTGGTGGTTAGAAATGGGGAATGGACTTTTTCCCAATCCCTGAAAACTATTCCCCCTGATACCTGATAACTGAAAAGAGGGAACTAACCGCTGCCTCCAGACGACTAAAATGACGAACCCTTAACAAAATAGTTCCCCTGTACCAAATGAGAGCAAGAATTGTTAAAGGCCAATAAATAACCCCGACTCTAGACAAGACCACCCAAAAAAATCTTTTGAAGGACATTAGACTGTGAACAACATTTTTACCAAGCTCAAAGATTTTGTCGGTATCTCCGAACAACCAGAAGACGAAGATGAAACCGACTACGAAGAAATGAATTGGGAACAGTTTTCCCCCCAAGAGAAGGATCAAAACGAAGAAGAAGAACCCCTTAATCGTCGTCAACGCGAACCTTTAAATCTCAATACAGCCACATCTATGGGACTCAACAGAAGCAACGTGATCGGTATGCCAGGTATTAACAACAATAATGCAGAAGTAGTCGTGATCGAGCCCCATTCCTTCGAGGAAATGCCCCAAGTTATCCAAACCCTGAGAGAACGCAAATCGGTGGTTTTAAATCTCAACGTCATGGATCCCGAAGAAGCACAAAGAGCCGTGGATTTTGTCGCCGGTGGCACTTATGCAATTGATGGTCATCAAGAACGCATCGGTGAGAGTATTTTCCTATTTACCCCCAGCTGCGTTAAAGTTAGCACCCTTTCCGGAACTATTCACGATATCGCTGATAACCCGAAAATGGCTCGTCCCGTTTCCTCCGCACCTGCTTGGGGAGCCGAAAGCAGTCGATTAGCTCAATGAATCCTGCCATAGTCCTCTCGTCAGGTTTGTCGAAGCTAGAAATCGATCGATTTATCGAGAGGATGCGTTTTTTCTTGGTAGGATAGCTAAATCTCTCTTTTTTACTTTTTACTTTAAAAAATACTGTGTCTATTCGTTTAGGAATTATTGGCGGTGGAGTGATGGCCGAGGCCATTCTCAGCCGTTTATTAAAAAAAAATATTTATAGTCCGGAAGCGGTGTTGGTTAGTGAACCCCAATCCCAACGGCGCAACTTTTGGGTGAATACCTACGGAGTACAAGTCAGTGAGGATAACCGGGAAGCCGCCAGAGCAACCGAGGTGTTAATCTTAGCGGTAAAACCGCAAATTTTAGAGCAAGTAGTCAATAGCTTGCTGGGAATACCCGAAAAACCCCTAATTATCTCGATTTTAGCGGGAGTTACCCTCAATCGCCTAGAAATGGGCTTTCCCGATCGGCCCGTCATCCGGACGATGCCTAATACCCCCGCCACGGTGGGACAAGGGGTTACAGCGATGGCGGCCGGTCGTCATGCGGAACCGGAACATCTGGCCGTAGCTAGAGATATTTTTGCTGCGGTCGGTTCGGTGGTGGAAGTTCCCGAGGCTTTGATGGACGCGGTAACGGGATTATCGGGATCGGGCCCGGCATTTGTGGCCTTGATGGTGGAAGCTTTAAGCGATGGTGGTGTGGCGGCCGGATTACCGCGATCAATTGCGTCTCAATTGGCCATAGAAACAGTTTTAGGGACGGCAACCCTGTTAAAAGAATCGGCCATACATCCGGGGGAATTAAAGGATCGCGTCACTAGCCCGGGGGGAACCACGATTGCTGGGGTGAGACAATTAGAAAAAGGCTCTTTTCGATCGACTATTATCGAGGCAGTAGTGGCGGCCTATCAACGTTCTAAAGATTTAGGGCGTAGTTCCGAAAAGTAATTTTTGTATCTTTTTTAATCCATAACTGATGTCTCGATCTGTGATAAGATACGCAGCAATTCTTGTCCAGAAAAAGTTATGAATAAGAAATCTTATCGTTTTGATTTAATGGCATTAATTGCCATTGCAGTTTTTTTCCTAGGAATCGTTTTCTGGAAAGTCCCGCTTCATTATCCCTATATCCTTAATTTTGATGAAGCGGTGGCCATGGTACTTGCCTACGTCACTAAACAAGGTTATCGTCTCTACGAACAAGTTTGGCACGATCATTTATCGGGTTTATCTCTTTTACTAAATAGTTGGTTAAGCGTGACAGGATTTACTCTCTATGCCGCGCGAATTATGGTGCTTTGTTTATCCACAATTATGTTAGGGATTTTTTATCTAATTCTGAGAGTTAATTGCGGAATATTGGCCTCTTGTTTGTCGGTATTTATTCTCTCAACCTGTCTAGTGTATATTACCCTATCAACGACAATGTTGCGGGAGTTACCCGCACTTTTTTTTACAATCTTAAGTATTTTTATTATCTTTAAAGCCGTTCAATCCACGGGGAAGCTTAAGTATGGGCTGTATTTACTCAGTGCCATTGCTTTCGTTTTTTCCCTGCAAATTAAACTTTCGGGCATTACTATTATCCCAACTGTAGCTTTAATTATTTTTCTCAATCAACAGAATAGTTTTATTAAAAGAATCATTGATATTGTTATTTGGTCAGGGGCTATTGTTTTAGTCTTTGTCTTGGGTTCCCTGACTATTTTTCCTTTTTCCTACGAAAATATTATTAAATCTCATGTCAGTGTTGCAGCTAGTTTCGGTGAAGAAAATCTCACCTTATGGACTCTCTTACAAAGCGCCCTACAACACGAACCAATTTATCTGATCGTCACAGCGATCGCTATTATAGCGATGGTTTTTACCCGCAACATAATAGCACTTTTACCGCCCTTGATATGGTTGGGTTCTAATCTATTTAGATTTGCCACAGTCGCGCCAATTTGGCCCTATTACTATATCCATTTAATTATTCCCGCCGTTTGGATAATTGCCTTGTTTGTCGAACAGTTAAAAATTACTGATAGCCTCGGAGAATTTAGGCAAAATCGAAAAATAACCCAGGAATTAGTTCTCAAAATGCTGATTTTTCTCTCCCTTTCTGGTCAATTTCTCTTTAATACCTTGAGAATAATTACCAATCGTGATCCTGCAATTAATGCCTACGTTCAATTTAACAAAAAGTATAAACCTCTTTTAGCAGAAGCTGTGTTTGAAAAATTTAAAAACTCCGATAAACTCCTGTTAACCGACAATCCTCACTACATATATCAATATTTCTTGAAAACACCCCCAGAAACTGCTGTCATCACCAGAAAGAGATTTATCAATCAGAATCTTGATGGAGATTTTATCCTAGAAGTCATCGAAAAAAGACAGCCGGATTTAGTTTTCCTCTATCGATTTGAAAAGCAATTTCTGCAATCACCAAAACTCAAGGATTATTTAGAGAAAAATTATATCCAGTTTCCCGATCAGCAAGAAAAAGGAACTCTCTTTATCAGTCCGAAAACTTGGCAAGAATATCAAAGTAAGGCTAATTAGAAATTGTGTACGGGGACTATTAACGTTTTTTCTTTTTTACCGGTTTTTGAGCCACTTTTCGAGAACGTTTATAGGCAGATCCGATCCAATCACTACAACTATGACTCATCGCCCCTAATTCTAAACCCAGGAAAATAGCGATCGCTACCCGGGGATACTGTTGCCATAATGCGATCGCTTGCTGCGGCCACAGTCGCCAATCCCAGTCTATACCCCAGAAACTTTGCAGGATGGGAATGATGATGATCGCCGCTAGTAAAAAAAAACTACCAAGATAAAATAACCGAAAAATTGTGCCGATCAATAAACCGTGGGATAACCAACCGCGATGACGGATCATAGAACGATAGGGTAGCCACAACCAGCGCAGATAACCCCAACGTTTGTATTGTACCGAGTGGATGTCAAGATCTGGCCCAAACAGGAATCCGCTAAACAAATAACTGGCCAAGAGTAACAGGGTTAATTTACCACTGCCACTGACCAAAAAACTCGCCCCCGCAATCGGTGGCAGCAGAATTAGGGTAATGCGATCGTGAGTTCGACCAGAGGGCATCGGAAAAAAATTAACTCGCTCAAAAAAATAATATACTTTTTTGAAAATATGTGTTATGCTGAGAAAGTACGAAATTAATTCGGGCGTTTAGCTCAGTGGTAGAGCGCCTGCCTTACAAGCAGGATGCCGTAAGTTCGACCCTTACAACGCCCATTTTATTCGCTCCTTGCCTCGTCAAGCTTTTAATCCCGATCGCAGGTTGAGATTAAAACTATTGAGGGGAATTGTTGCTGGAAGGCAAAATTGCGACTAATTGCTAGTAAGCTAGTCAGTAGGTGCTAGGATTAATTTATCGCGGCACACTGGTTATATGGCCAATTGGAAATGTATTAAAAATTGTGGAGCTTGTTGTCAACTAAATCCCGATGAGCGTCCTGACTTAGAAGAATATCTTACCCCCGCACAATTAAGTCAATATCTCAGCATGGTGGGGGAAGATGGTTGGTGTATAAACTTTGATCGCCAAACCCGTCTCTGTACCATTTATGACCAGAGACCAGAATTTTGTCGTGTTCAACCCGATATTTTTGCCAAAATGTATCAAATTGAACCGGGAGAATTCGATCAATTTGCGATCGATTGCTGTCATCAACACATTGAGGATCTTTATGGGGAAGATAGCCTAGAAATGAATAGCTATCGTCAGCAAGTAGGCTAAGATTTATCCCTATCCCAGAAATAACTCAGACGGAGAAGAAAACAAGTGTTCTGGTTATTGTCCCTAGCTTCTCAATGGCTAAACCAGTAAAATTACGGAATTGATTGTTTCCCTGTTGAGGAGAAGTCTATAGGAAACTCGAAACCTCTAGAGGTGCAGAGTTTGAGTTCAGGACAGGGAAAAACTATCATGGAAAAACCGGAAAAACAGCGCCGCAGACGCGGGGTTATCCTCACCACCACGGGACTAGAAAAATTACTTACTGCCAAACAAGAAGCGGAATATCGGGATAATTGCGGTTATCGCTTCACCCTAGAAGTCCTCAGCGAGAAAACTCTTTTAGGGGTAGATACTCTGATGAAGGTATTTGCTTGTGAATCGGGAGTGGATAAACAAACCCTTAAACATTGTTTTCAAGCTTTTAATTTAACTTTAGAAAATAGCGATTATTATCGTCCTAACTTACCAGAAACTGATACTATTAATCCTCAACTATTGCCTGAGTTACCAGAGGGACAAGTCCCCCTCGATTCCCCCTTTTATATTAACAGAAACAATCTAGAACAGACTTGTTATCAAGAGGTCTTGCGCGGGGGTAGTCTGATCCGGATTAACGCACCCAGAAAAATGGGAAAAACCTCCCTGATGGCCAGAATTATTAATCATGCACAACAACAGCAATACCATACACTTTATTTCAGTTTTCGGTTAGCAGAAAGATCAATTTTTCAAGATTTAAATCACTGTCTGCGTTGGCTTTGTGTTAGTATTAGTCGTCAGTTAGATTTAGACAATCATCTCCCAGAGGATTGGGATGAATTCTTAGGGGGTAAAATTAACTGTAAAATCTATCTAGAAAAGCATATTCTCTCCCATCTCGATCACCCTTTAGTGCTTGCCTTTGATGATCTTGAATATCTTTTACCCTATCCACAGCTAGGGGAAGAATTTTTTAGTATTCTGCACCTCTGGCACGAGGAAGGCAAAAACAAACCTCTCTGGCAAAAATTACGTTTAATTGTGGCCTATTCCCCTGCACAGGAGCTTGATAAAACCTCAGATACCTATCAATCTCCTTTTAGTCTTGGTTTACCGATCGAATTGCCTAATTTTACCAGCGCACAAGTACGAGAATTAAGTCAAAGACAGGGATTAGATCAGAATTTTGACTCTGAAAAATTACGGATATTTCTAGGGGGGAATCCCTATTTAATTCGTCTTGCTTGCTATTATCTTGCTCGGGGTAATTGTACCCTAGAAAGCATTTTGGCTACTTCTATCGGGGAGGAAAATAATATTTTTGCAGGCCATCTTAAACGTTTACTTTGGCATCTGCAATACTTAAAGGGCAATTTAGCGGCTATCTTTGCTAAGGTGGTGATGGTAGAAAAAGACATAGAAATTGATTTAATTGCCGCTTTTCACCTAGAAAGTCTCGGACTGATTCACCGACAAGGTAAGTTTTGCCGAGTCAGTTGTCCTCTCTACCGTCAATATTTTGGCGAATATTTCCGGCAACGTTCTGTTTTTTTGCCGCAAAAAACTTCTCTCCTCGCCAAAAAAATTACGCTTGCTCACTTTGATAATTCCAGAAAAAGTCGCTATGCTATGTAGTTTATAGTCCGTTAGGCGCTCGGCTAACACAGCCTAGGAGTGCTAAAGTTATCACCATAAACATCCTCAACAAAAATCAACAATGTCATTATGGTGGGATAGGCTTGTAGTTCCTCTGTTTTACGAATAAAACTTTTCGTACTCATCATGATCGCCAATCCAAAACCAGGTCACTGTATCCCCTGACAGCACTCCCAAAGCTCGATGACTCTTCGTTACACGCACTGACCAAATATCTTCGTCGCTGTCAATACACTTAAAATGTAACGATGGATGAAACGGATTCTCTACCCATAACCGATATGCTTTCCTGGCTCCGGCTTTGACTGCTGGCTTCAAGTCGCGATACTTCTGCCAAAATGAGGGCAATGTCGCGGAATTCATAGCTGCTCATAATCCATCGGCGCGGACAATCCTGCTGCAATCTCTTCTTTGGCTTTTCGGGCTGCTGCGACTAGATTATTCTTCGTCTGTTTAAACGACTGATCCCATCGTTTTTCTTCTTCAATTTCTGCAATATAAGCTCGAACATACTCTACTAACTGCTCTTGAAGCTCATCAGGCAGAGACTCAACCATCTTGATGATCGTGGTAATAGCAGGAGAGGGCATGGTATCTATCAGCGTAGTAGGTTTTCTCTATTCTACAACGTCCACCGCAAACCCAAAATGATATGATCTTTGTTTCCTCTGTGTCTGGAGTGGTTTTTATTAATGAGCCTTGCTCAAAACCAAACAATTCATAATTCAAGAGCGAGGTATTTATGGGTAAAGAAGAAGAAATACTTGAACAATGGCGAGAACTGACACCGGAAAAGCAACAAAAAGTTTTACAATTTGTTCAAACACTGAAATCTAAGTCAGAAACAACAGCACCACTTAATTAGGAGTCTAACCCATGAGCGGCCTCACCATCGAAACCGATTTAGGAAAAATCCTAGACCAGATTAATCAGAATCTTAAAGAGACCAATCAGAAGCTAGACGCGCTCCAGAAAGATGTCACAGAGATCAGGATTGTTCAAGTCAGATTCGAGGCCGAAGTAAAGGGAGATCTCAAGGCATTACAGGGAGAATTCAACACCTTACAAGGTGATTTAAAAGAGATTAAAGGCTCCCAGAAAGCCCAAATTTGGGCATTAATCACCATCTTGGCAACAGCAGTTATCGGAACTGTCATCCGCTTTGTCATCACTGTTCCCCCTGTTAGCAACCCCTAACTTCCACTGCCGGGGAACAGGCTTCTGGTTCCTGTTTGATATTCAGGTAGAATTAATGATAGAATTGGTGCGTTACGGCGGATTGTTAATTTTGGTTTTTTGACGGGATTTGTGACCGCCTAAGGGAGCCTACACATCTTCTCTCAATGAGATCATCAATTTTTTTTAGGTACTTAATCAAATTTCTCCAGATGATTTATGAGTATCCTCTACTGTCTCAATCCCGAATGTTCCCATCCTCAAAATCCGACTCATTATAGCTATTGTCAAGGATGTGGCGGAAATTTAAGCCAAACTAGCCAATCATATTCTTTTCATAGCCGTTATCTCATTGTCGGAGTATTAGGCGAAGGCGCATTCGGTAGAACTTATAAAGCTAAGGACTTGAATTTTAATCGCAAACCCCGGGTTATTAAAAAATTTATTGCTCAAATGCAGGGAGCTGCTCTGGAGAAGTCTAAGGAGTTATTTCAAAGAGAAGCGGAAAAATTAGACGAATTAAAACACGAACAAATTCCCACCGTTTATGATTATTTCTCTCAGGGGAACTCCCTCTATTTAGTGCAGGAGTTTATTGAAGGAGAAACCCTGCTTCAAGAGTATCAAAGAGAAGGAAGATTTAGTGAACAGAAAATCAAGGAAATATTACAGCAATTATTACCAGTCCTTGTCTATCTCCATTCTAAAGGATTGATCCATCGTGACATCAAACCGGATAATCTGATGCGTCGTCGGAGTGACGGTAAATTGATGTTAATTGATTTTGGGGGAATTAAAGAGCAAACCTCCCAAATGGGGACAGGTTTATATACTCCGGGTTATGCTGCTTATGAACATATCATGGGCAGTGCAGTCGCCGCTAGTGATTTATATAGTTTAGCCGCTACCTGTGTCCGTTTATTAACAGGATGTTTCCCCCAAAGTAACAGTAATTTGCCTGATTCGGTCTATGATGTGAATCAGCGGCGATGGTTATGGCAATCGGTATTAAAATCGCAAAAAAGATCAATTAGTGATTTTTTAGCGAATCTCCTCAACAAGATGTTAGAAGATAAGTCTAGTCAGCGCTATCAATCAGCTTCAGAAGTTCTGACAGTGTTGAATAATCCTCCTTCAAGTAGAACTGTAGTACAACCTCCCCCCGTTTCACCTCCTCCTCAGAGAAAAATTAAGAATCCATCAGGAATAACTAGACGTAAATGGCTATATAACGGCATTGGGATGATTGTATTTGGGGGGGTGATCGGACTAGCAATTTACAGTATAGGCAATTATAATTTAGGAGATAATCAAGGGGCGATTGCGGATCAAAATCAAGCGATCAAACTCAATTCTGACGATGCTGTAGCCTACAATAATCGCGGAATTGCTAAGTCTGATTTAGGAGATAAGCAAGGGGCGATTGCCGACTACAATCAAGCGATTAAACTCAATCCTGACTATGCTTATGCCTACAATAATCGCGGAATTGCTAAGTCTGATTTAGGAGATAAGCAAGGGGCGATTGCCGACTACAATCAAGCGATTAAACTCAATCCTGACTTTGCTGTTGCCTACAATAATCGCGGAATTGCTAAGTCTGATTTAGGAGATAAGCAAGGGGCGATTGCCGACTACAATCAAGCGATTAAACTCAATCCTGACTATGCTGATGCCTACTATAGTCGCGGTTTAATATACAAAGAATTAAATGACAATGAAAAGGCAATTAAGGATTTTCGCCAAGCAACAAAACTTTATCAACAACAAAATAATCAAACCTGGTATCAAAACTCTCTGGATAGACTAAAAGAATTAGGTGTTTCCAATTAAATTATTGTAGGGAGTTAACACCGTTAAGTAGCTTGTAGGGTGCGTTAGGCGCGTACTTAAAGGAAATTTGTTAATAATTAAACTATGATCGCGCCGTAACGCACCATCTTAAGAAAATTGGTGCGTTACGCTATCACTAACGCACCCTACTGGACTGTTTCAGCTAATTTGGTGTATTAGAAAAATGCTATAAATTCTATAATCTAAGACTTTAAGCCGAAATCTATTGCCCTATTTTAGTTGAAACAGTCCACTACAAGAGCCGCTACTGTGTCTGGAGTGGTTTTTATTATGATTATTTAACTGCTACCGAATATCCCCCCGCAGTAATCTCTCCCTAGTAACAGGTTTCTAGTTCCTGTTTGATATTCAGGCAGAATGAATGATATAATTGGTGCGTGGGGTGTGGCTCTCTCGTGCAAAAGCTTGTTACCTGTAGGATATAACGATCTCAGGTCTTTTGTCAAGTCTAATTTGAGGGATTTTGCTCCCGTAAACATCAGCTTTTGGGGAACTCGATACTTAACGATGTTGATGTCTATTATCGCGGAATTTCTAAGTTTAATTTAGGGGATAAACAAGGGGCGATCGCATAATTCTTTTCAACGAGGTTATGAGATATCCAGCAATTCGATACCCATCACCATCACCTGATTACATTTATTGATTTTTCATCGCATACTATTTCAAAAGAAACGTGCCAAAGACAAAAATCATCTTTTATCAAGAAGCAGAAGGCATCTCACCCGTTGTTGAGTGGCTTCAGAAATTACTCAAAACTGATAAAAAAGGATTTGCCAAATGTATAACCAAAATCGAACAACTTGCCGCACAAGGTCATGAACTGCGCCGCCCTGCTGCCGATTATCTCAGAAATGAGATCTGGGAGCTTAGAGCCAAACAGGGAACCATACAATATCGAATCCTCTATTTTTATCATGGTCAAAATATAGCAATTATTGGTCATGCTCTTATCAAAAAAACTTCCGCCGTTCCCTCACAAGACATCGAGAGAATTATCCAAAGAAAAGCACAATTTAAACAAAATCCAGAACTTCATACTTATCAAGGAGAAATAAACAATGCCTAAAACCACAGATGCCGTAAAAATCATTCACCAAATGATTGCAGACGATCCCACAATCAAAGAACAAATTGCCCTAGAATCCCTCAACTCAGAAATCGCACAATTGATTTATGATGCTCGTATGAATGCTGGATTAACTCAACAACAACTAGCCGACCTAATCCATGTTGAGCAATCCGTTATTGAAGATCTAGAAGACGCTGACTATCAAGACAATCCCCTAATAATGCTACAAAAAATTGCCACTGCCCTTAATCAACGAGTCAAAATGAGCCTTGTTAGTAGCTTGTAGGGTGCGTGTTTGCGAGTATTTAAAGGAGATTTGTTAATAATTAAACTATTACCGCGCCGTAACGCAGCATCTTAAGAAAATTGGTGTGTTACGCTATCACTAACGCACCCGACAAGAGCCGCTACTGTGTCCTCTGTGGTTTTTATTATGATTATTTAACTGCTACCGAATATCCCCCCCTAGCAATCTCTCCCTAGTAACAGGTTTCTAGTTCCTGTTTGATATTCAGGCAGAATGAATGATATAATTGGTGCGTGGGGCGTGGCTCTTTCGTGCAAAAGCTTGTCACCTGTAGAATATAACAATCTCAGGTCTTTTATCAAGTCTAATTTTAGGGGGTTTGCTCACGGAAACATCAGCTTTTCACAGAACTCGATACTTGACACTATTTAATTTATCATTTGTTAGAAAACTCACATATATAAAAGCTTTAATATGCCAAAAATACAACTTATTTTTTACCAAGATGAAAGAGGTAATATACCAATTATAGAATGGCTTGATAGTCTTCCTGGCAAAGCTCAAAACAAATGCTTTATCAAATTACAAAGACTGGCAGAACTAGGATATGAATTACGCAGACCAGAAGCAGACTTTTTGCGGGACAAAATTTATGAACTGAGAGTTAATTTTAAAGGAATAAATTATAGAATTCTTTATTTCTTTTATAAAAACAAAGCTGTGGTCATTTCTCATGGTATAATTAAAGAAAAAGAAGTTCTACCACTGGAAATCGAGCAAGCAATTAAAAACAAAGCTAAATTTGAAAAAAATCCCGAATTACACACCTATTTTCAGGAGTTGATATGAATACACACCAAACGACAGCCGATGGCTTACAAATTCTTTACCAACGTTATTATGCTAATAATCCAGAACGTCAATTAGAATTAGAAAAGGCTCGTATTGATGACGAAGTAGCCAGAAAAATATTTAAGATTAAGGAAACACATCATCTTTCAACAAAAGCTTTAGCAGAATTAATTAATACTGATGAATCTATTATTGAAGCCTTAGAAAATGCTGACTATGAAGGAAACTCTTTTTTGTTGCTAAATCTCATCGCTACAGCCCTAAAAATCAAGGTTAAATTTGAATTAGTTTCAGCCTAATTGTTTCAGTAATTTGCTACAATGAGAATAAGCTGTCGCGCATTTAAACAATGACAATGATAAACCTAGAAACAATTGAAGAAGATATTGCGTCCCTTCCCCTCGACGCACAACAGACTATTCTTGAACTTGTAGGTATTCTCAAAAAACGATATTCTCCCAACCCACAGGAAATGAAAGAGCAGGGAACAGAAGATTGGTCTGACTTTATCGGTTGTATAGAAGCTGAACCAGACCTTTCGCAAAACTATAAAACCTATTTAACAAGTGAACTTAAGCAAAAATATGATCATTGTTGATACTGGTTTCTGGCTGGCCATTGCTAATAAAAACGACTCACTTCACCCATTAGCAAAAAAACAATTCCAAAAATTAATCAATCAACAATTTATTACAACCTGGTGCGTTGTTACTGAAACTTGCTACTTACTACAAAAACGAGTGGGAATAGATGTCCCAAAAACCTTTATTCATAAAATCTCCACAGGAGAACTACAGGTATTCAACCTCAAAACTAAGCACTGCCAACCCATTGAAGAACTGATGCAAAAATATAGAGATTTGCCAATGGACTTAGCCGATGCTTCGTTAGTAGTGTTAGCTGAAACAATTAAGGAGAACAGAATATTAACCACAGATAGGCGAGATTTTAGTGTTTATCGTTGGCTAAATAATCAAACATTTGATATTCTAATTTAACAGTCCGTAGTCCGTAGATTGAACCCTCGGAACGAAACCCAACACCCAACACCTAAATCTGTCTGAATGGGCGATCGCCGCTTTGGTAGGCTGCATTAACGAAGTGTAAGGCGGCAATCTCGCTGCCAACCCTGATAATAAAGCTGATCGTGGCTTGGGAGCAATTCAGTTATGATAGGGGTCAACTTAATATCTTTAGCAACGCAGAATGAGGATTTCACCATGAAGATTCCATATACATATTGGAAAGAATCAGATGGGATGTTCTTGGGCTATTTGAATGAATTTCCAGATCATTGGACCCAAGGTGTTGACTTAGAAGAATTAATCGGAAACTTGGTCGATCTCTACAAAACATTTACTACTGAAGAAATCCCCGGAATCAAGAGAGTTGCAGAGTTTGAACTCGCATGAAAAGACATGATTTAATTGCACAATTAGAGCAAGCGGGCTGCTATTTGATTAGACGTGGAGGGAAACACGATATTTACCATAATCCAGATACTGGAAAAACAGAACCAATTCCCAGACATCGAGAAATTAATGAGCGATTGGCTAAAAAGATTAT
>NZ_SFBV01000288.1:0-4656 GCF_007095585.1 Microcystis sp. M_OC_Ca_00000000_C217Col | reverse complement strand
ATCAGTTATCAGTTATCAGTTATCAGTTATCAGTTATCAGTTATCAGTTATCAGTTATCAGTTATCAGTTATCAGTTATCAGTTATCAGTTATCAGTTATCAGATGTGAGTTTTCAGTTCAATGATTACTGTTTACTGATTAAGGTTTCCTCTATGGTTTCTCCCTGAGTGAAACATCCCGGAAGGTCTTTAATTTCCGATACATATCCCCCGTCATCATCAGGATAAATTGTTATTGGATATTTTAATCCAAAATAAAACTCTAATGATTCAAGCTTAGTTTTATTACTTGTACTCATATTTTTACCTCTTTAAAGTTAGCAAATAGGATCAATATAAGTAGGTAGGTATTAAAAACTTTCAGATGCCCCCCTTATTAAGGGGGGATTAAGGGGGGACTAAGGGGGGATCGGCACCCCCCTTATCAAGGGGGGAAGGGGGGATCGAACCTCAAATCCATTTTAAATTTAATTATAACCAGCTACTTATTTTGAATAAATAAGTAGTCATGCAAAATTAATTACCTGCCCGATCGAGCTAAAACCCTTACGGGGCAATGATCGTCATGTGTAAATAATTTTGCCTAGGTACTTACCCAGAAAACATCAAGAAGGGAATCAGCTTTAAACCTTGTCCGTCAACTATCCATTCCCCTATTCTGGCGCTCCAGGCTTCAAAGTGGGGGACAAAATGAGGTAAGGTAAAAAAGCTGTGCCGATAACCGAGACTATGACCGTTGAATGGCAATCCGTAAAAACCTACGAGGATATTCTTTACCATAAATGGGGGGGAATCGCCAAAATCACTATAAATCGCCCCCATAAGCGTAATGCCTTCCGTCCGAAGACAGTTTTTGAGCTTTACGACGCTTTCTGTGATGCTCGCGAGGATGCCCGCATTGGGGTAGTATTGCTCACGGGTGCAGGTCCCCACAGCGACGGCAAATATGCTTTTTGTTCCGGCGGCGATCAGACGGTGCGCGGTCAGGCGGGTTATATTGGCGATGATGGCGTACCCCGGCTCAATGTGCTGGATTTACAGAAATTAATTCGCTCCATCCCCAAGGTAGTTATCGCGCTGGTGGCAGGTTATGCGGTCGGGGGCGGTCATGTTTTACACTTGGTTTGTGATTTAACCTTAGCAGCGGATAACGCCATTTTTGGCCAGACCGGTCCGAAAGTGGGCAGTTTTGACGGCGGTTTCGGCTCTAGTTATCTAGCCCGGGTGGTCGGTCAGAAAAAGGCTCGCGAGATTTGGTTTCTCTGTCGGCAGTATAACGCCCAACAAGCTTTAGAAATGGGTTTGGTTAACCATGTCGTCCCGGTGGAGGAATTAGAGCGGGAAGGGATTAAATGGTCCTTAGAAATCCTCGAAAAAAGTCCCTTGGCGATTCGCTGCCTAAAATCGGCTTTTAATGCTGATTGTGATGGTCAAGCGGGTTTACAGGAGTTAGCGGGTAATGCCACTTTACTCTACTATATGACCGCCGAAGGAGCCGAAGGTAAACAGGCTTTCCTCGAAAAACGTCCCCCCGATTTTAGTCAATATCCTTGGCTACCCTAATCAGTGATCAGTAATCAGTAATCAGTAATCAGTGAAAAGAAAGCAGAAAACTGCCCTATAATACTGCTCACTTAATACTTCATATTCCTACTGATCACTGATCAGCTATGCTAGTTTAGAGAGAGTAGTTAGGTTCGGTAGCAGCATTGGTTTCAAACAGAAGCGGTTTTTCCCTGATGGCCTTGACTGGGTTGTGTCCGATCTCCTTCTCAAAATGGCTATGATATTGGGAGACAATCCATGACGATTTACGTTGGTAATCTGGTTTATGAAGTCACGAAAGAGGACTTGCACGGTGTATTCGCTGAATACGGCTCGGTTATTCGCGTTTACTTGCCCGTAGATCAAGCAACGGGTAAAATGCGCGGTTTTGGTTTTGTGGAAATGTCCTCCGATGAGGAAGAAGCAAAAGCGATCGAAACTCTTGACGGGGCCGAATGGATGGGACGACAGATGAAAGTCAACAAAGCTCGTCCCAGAGAAGATAATTTTGGTGGTGGTGGCGGCGGTGAGCGGAAAAACTTCGGGCGCCGCGAACGTTAAAGAGATTCTTGGAAAATTCCAGAAGCGGTTATTTTTGATAACCGCTTTCTTATCGATAATTAATCAATCTGCGTTTGTTTTCTAACATCCTAATACTCCATACGGACATTTCATCGTTTTGACGAAAAAAGCTAACGGACGCGAGGATATCCGTTCGTCCATAGATTTTGAGAATGTTATCAGGTAAAGTCAAGATTTGATTCGCACCCACTCCCGCCTACCTTATTTGTTCTGATTTTCCCATCATCATCCAACCGCTGCCATAAACTTTGACAAAAAATGAAGATAGCAATCATCACAGCAACTCCCCAAAATGTCAAGCTCGGAAGTGGTACCTTCGTTGGGAATATCCATCTGACTAACGAGTTGCGCTCCCAGGGTCATGTGGTTGATGTCTTCTCGCCAACCAAAGCATCGGGGCCGTTAGGCTATATGGCGCATCGCTTTCTTTGGAATTGGCGACTCGATCCCCGTCGCTTTGACCACTATGATGTGGTGGTGGGTTACGATATGGATGGTTACGCCATCAGCGATCGCCTGAAAGTCCCTTTTATCGTTTATATTCACGGTATTATTGCCGATGAAGCTACCTTTGAGCGGGGTTGGGTGCGAACTTCCTTAGAATTGATGGCAAAGGCCGAGAAAGTAAGCGTCCATCGCGCTGATCTGGTCATCTCTACCAGTGAGTATTCCCGTACTAGACTCAAGCAACTTTATCAGTACGATGGCAATATCGAAATTGTTCATTCTCTAATTGATCTCAAAGGGTGGGATGCAGCGATCGCCTCAGTCAAGGACGAGGAAAAAAACCGCGAGCAGAGGAGGCCGACGGTGTTTTGTGTCGGTGTCCAGTATCCCCGCAAAAATGTTGCCACTTTGATCCGCGCCGCCGCAATTCTCCGCCGTCAAATACCTGATGTGGAGGTACGAATTGCCAGCAAAGGTCCTGAATGGAATAATTTACGCCGTCTGGCACAAGAACTCAATTTAGAGCAAAATGTTACTTTTCTCGGCTATCTTTCCTATCAAGAACTGATCCAAGAATATCTTGATTGTCAAGTTTTTTGTTTACCTAGTCTGCAAGAAGGATTTGGTATAGTTTTTGCTGAAGCTATGGCCAGTTATAAACCGATTGTCGCCAGTCGTTCCTCCTCGACACCGGAGTTGATTGAAGATGGTGTACAAGGTCTATTAGCCAACCCCTTAGATGCCGAAGATTTAGCCAGTAAATTAGCGGAAGTGCTTCTCAATCCAGAAAAAGCTCGTTCCTTAGGGAAGGCAGGTAGAGCGAAAGTTTCAGAATTTGATGCCCCGATTATTGCCCAACGTTTCAGTCAGTTATTAACCAATTTTCTGGAAAAATAGATTAACTTTGAGGATAAAAGTTCAACCACTAACGCACAGCGTATAAATGGAAAATATCCACGAATGTCAAAGGTAGTAATTCTCTTTTTTCTAGTTGAATTTTGAAGCCATTGTCTGCCAGCATTTGGCTTATTTGCTTTAAGCGTCCCTTTTGATCGTGAATTTCAGCCACTATTTGCTTGATTTTCGGCCAGTCTTTAGCTTCGATGCTTTCAAATACTTCGTATTCTTCTCCTTCCACGTCAATTTTCAGTAAGTCAATGGAGTCAATACCGAGTTCATTAATTACGGAAGATAGAGTTCTTACTTCACAGGCTACTTGTTCTTTTTCTTGGAAAAACTCTTCAAACAAATTTTCTATTTTTTGGGAATTCTGATCGACTTGAATATCTTCTAATTCAGCCAAGGTATCCTCTGGCTTTGTGGTTGAATTAGCAGACATATTGGGATAAAAAGTAAAGATTTTTGCTGGGTTATTTTCCGAACTTAATCCACAGTTAAATAAAACAACATCCTCTAAAGAATGCAAATGAATATTTTTTTGCAAAACCTCAAAAGTTGGCTTGATTGGCTCAAAGGCGAAAACTTTTGCTGTTGGTTCAACTCCCTTGACAAAAATAGAGAATAGACCAATGTTGGCTCCAACATCAAAGATCACATCGCCTTCTTTGATGACGATATCATGCCCTTCATATTGCCTTTCAGTAAATATTTCCGAAAAAATGTATTCTGTTTCCTCTTTGCTACTACTGTAGTAACATTCTAATCCATTAGAAAAAGTAATCTTTTTGGCAATCACCGTTGATGTATGTATAGTTGCGATCTGGGACAAAATTATATTAACACCATGAATGGCTCCCCGTCAAGAATGAGGTAACAAGCCCCCTTCTTTCCAGGGGATAGCTAAAAGCTTTGATGTGCCTAGTTTCTAACCTTCTTTTTAGGTAGGAGAATTGTCAGATTCTGTCTTTTGCCTCTTGCCTTCAAAAGCTGATAACTGATCACTGATAACTGATCACTGATCACTGATAACTGATCACTGATCACTGATAACTGATCACTGATAACTGATAACTGATCACTGATAACTGATCACTGATAACTGATCACTGATAACTGATCACTGATAACTGATCACTGATAACTGATCACTGATAACTGATCACTGATAACTGATCACTGATA
>NZ_SFBV01000287.1:0-5069 GCF_007095585.1 Microcystis sp. M_OC_Ca_00000000_C217Col | reverse complement strand
TTAACCTGTTTGTGCCTTAAGTCCTTCCCTGTATGGATTTCAGCTACTTTTGAGCGTAGGCGCTCTCATCGAATTTTATTTTAAGTTAATTATTTGCATAACAATTCCCGAAGAGCCATTAGTTTTTTCATTGAAAAATACAATTACTCTGTTGAAAATCAATTACAAGACTTTTCAATAAAGTGGAGTTCTTCTTTAGAGAATTTCTGGAAATCTCGAATAAAGTCTGATTTCGATGATAATTTAATTCAATTATCTCTATATAGACCTTATTTTAAGCAATTTCAATACACAGAAAAATTATTTAATCATCGATTGACAGAAAACCATTACGAGATGTTTTCATTAGATCTAAAGTCTTTTAATAAGATAATAGCTTTTTCTGGCATTAGTTCAAGCAAGCCTTTTCATTGTCTTTCATGTGATTTATTAATTGGTTTAGATACACTTGAAAAAACTCAATGTCTCCCCCTCTACTACTACGAGAGAGAAGGAAACCGTATCGACAATATCACCGATTGGGGATTGCAGCAATTCCAAAAACATTACAACGATAAAACCATCACCAAACTCGATATCTTCCACTACACTTATGCAGTCCTTCACTACCCGGAATATCGCAGTAAATATGAATTAAATCTTAAGCGAGAATTTCCGCGACTTCCCTTTTATGATAACTTCTCTCAATGGGTAGAATGGGGAAGCAAACTAATGGAATTACACATCAACTATGAAACCGTCGCACCCTACCCACTAACCCGCATCGATACTAATAATAACCTCAAACCAAAAACTAAACTAAAAGCTGACCGAGAAAAAAATTCCATCAACCTCGATGATATCACTTTCCTACAAGATATTCCCAAAATTGCCTGGGAATATAAACTCGGTAATCGTTCAGCCCTAGAATGGATTTTAGATCAATATAAGGAAAAGAAACCCAAAGATCAAACCATCGCCGAAAGATTTAATAACTATCGCTTCGCTGATTATAAAGAAACAGTAATTGACTTACTGCAAAGAGTCTGTACTGTCAGCGTCGAAACCATGAAAATAATAGAAGCGATGAGACATTAAAAAGATTGCTTCCGGGAAATCTTATTCTACACCCTGCCTCCAGTAAAAACTTTTTGCCGCAAACCCTAAGTAGGGAGGCACAATTATTTGTAGGATGGGTTAGCGGTAGCGTAACATGAGCGGGCGTTGGGTTTCATGCTTCAACCCAACCTACGTTCATCTTATATTTAATTCCACCCACCCACTTACTTTCTATTCTTGTCTAAGTTGTTGTAGTTTTTCTGTCTCTTGTGCGGGTGGGTGTAGAGTTTTTTTTGCGGGTTATTCTCAAGCGTTCGGCTATTCTTGCCACTGTCGCCACACTTAACACTATACCAGTTCTTTCTAGGAATAGTTTCGATAGTTCAGCTAGAGTTGCGTCATTATTTTCCTCAATTAACTCACCGAGGACGAGCATTTGTTCTGGAGTGAGTTTTAAATGACGTCCACATCGATAAGTCTTTGGTCGAACATCTCCCGTTTCTCGATATTGTTTCAACAGCTTTTGTACGAAACTCAGGGTTACGCAGAATCTTTTCGCTAATTGTCTTTGAGAGATGGGTTCGTTATAGTAACAGTCGAGGATTTTCTGACGGAACTCTACTGGATAGGATTTCATTTTTACTGCGGTTTAGCTATCGATGACATTATACTTCATATTTGTGAGAAAGAAAGAAAAATGTTATAGTGGGTTTTCTGGCGCGACCCAAGCGATCGCTAAAGATGTTATTATCTAGGGTCTGCTGAAAAAGTAGGGGCGAAGCATTCGGGCAATAACCTATCGGTGAAACCGTAGATTTTCTATCCGAATGCTTCGCCCCTACAGGACGCGGGCCGATGAAGACGCCAGGTTTTGAAGCACGATTCTCTCAAAATCTTGCACCTGTGGGAGCAAGAAAAGCCACAAAACCCTTACCATGCCTACATTTCACATTTATTCAGCCAGCCCTATCTAGGACAGTCAGCTGAAAATTCCCGCAACCTTCCTAGCCACCGATGAGAGCGATCGCTAAAGATGATATTCTTTATATTCACCATGAGGATGTACCGGTTTACAAAAAAGGCGGCTCAGTGGTGAGAAATAGTTATTTTTGGGCGCTAAAATCGATCGCCTGTGGAGCGCGTCGGGGACAGGATTGGGAGTTCGATGCGGAGGTGTGGGTGGCGCTGGTGCGGATGTTGCTCTGTTTTGCCAATTCTGGCTATTTGGGGGATGGTGAGACAATTTTAGAGTTTACTGTCGATTGTCCCATTCCCGAACCTTTGCGGGGGATATCTACTTACTTATAGCCTCGCTGAGATAGTTAGCGGTGGATTCCACCAGGGGAATAGTATTTTCGTATAACATTCGCGTCGGTCCGATAATGCCAACACTACCGACGGGAGTATCTCCCTGTTTATAAAAAGCGGAGATAAGAGTACAAGGGCGCATGGATTCCAGAGGATTTTCGGAACCAATAGTGATTTTGACTTTTTTAGCTGATTTTTCCGGTTCTGGTCTTTGTAAAATCAGGGGTAAAAGGCGATCCTGTTCTGCTTCCAATAGATGCAGTAACATTTGTACTTGTTGCCATTGGGCGAATTCGGGCTGTCGAATGACTTCAGCGACACCATGGACGATAATTTCTGGGGTGGCAGTGGATTGGAGACTAGCGCCGATTTCCTGGCTTAATTGTTGGAGAAAATGGGTATAACGGGTAAATTCTCGCTCGATTTGCTGCCAATCGAGGTTAATTAAATCTGCCAAGCAATAACCCTTTAATTTTTCCCCCAGAAAATTAGAGAGGATTTGTAATTCTTCTGCTAATCCATCCTTCTTGTCCGTTGCCATAGACTCAGGAATTTCTATCATAACCGAGCGTGTTTGTAAACTATCTGTAACAATAATTAACATGATCTGCCGGTCCGAGACGGGGACTAATTGCAGATGACGCAGGGTATTGGTGAGGGTGTGGGGGAGGGTAACGATAGCGATATAACCGCTTAAACCGGCTAAAAGTTGGGTGGCCCGTTGCAGCAGACTTTCGAGACTCCAAGCGGGAGATTTAGCGTTTTGATGCAGATAATAGCCGATTTTTTCGCCGATACGGTCATCGGGAGTCATCAACTCATCGACGTAGAGACGATAACCCCAATCGGAGGGAATGCGTCCGGAGGAAGTGTGGGGTTGATAGAGTAAACCTTCTTTTTCCAGTTTACCGAGAGCATTGCGAATCGTGGCGGAACTAACAGTAAACTTGTACTCATCAAGTAGAGTTTTCGAGCCAACCGGTTCGGCCGTGGCGATATAATGTTGGATTGTCGCCTTTAAGATATGTTGATAGCGATCACTGAGATGGGTTCTAGCGGACATAGGGGAATAATCTTAACAAAAGATTTATAACATTTTTTTAGACAGTATAACGCTTAATCAGTTATCAGTTATCAGTAATCCATGGTGAGAAAGGGGATAGTTTGCCTCTCTCTTTTCCCGATGGTGGCCATGAAAATTAGTAACGGGGAATATTAGGATCGACGAGGAGGGAATAAGCATCGATGCCACCGTTAATATTCTTAACATTAGTAAAACCCTGACTTTGTAGCCATTGGCACATTTGCAGGGATCTCATGCCATGGTGACAGATAACGAGGGTTTCCGCTTGGGGGTTGAATTGGCTGGCAATAGTGGGCGACCATTCTTGGTATTGACTCAAGGGTAAAATGGTAAAATTGGCTACAGATGCGATCGCAACTTCCTCTGGTTCGCGCACATCAATAAGTTGTAAATTAGGATCATGATCGGCTAAACGGAGAGCGAGTTCATGGACGCTAATTTCGGGAATGCTCATAGATTTGGTTTTAAGAATCGGTTATCTTTCCTTTAGAGTAGCAAATCGAGGGACCCTGAGCGGTTAGGGACTTGCGTAGGAATAATATCCCAGCCAAGTGGGGGGATTTGGTCAGTGCCAGAGCGGGGGGGTGATATAATGGGGAAACGGCAGGTATTGAAGAGATTGATGCTTTTTAGTACGCCGATTAATCGACAAGCTGAATTTCGATGAATATTGAACAAGCCGTTATCGAAAACTTGCGAAAACTTCCTTTAGAAAAACAACAAGAAGTCTTAAACTTCAGCCAATTTCTAACTCAGATAACTTCGCCAAAAATTGCAGAGATGACCTCCCACGAAAAAGCAGAAGATTGGCTAAAATTTCTGGAAAGTCAACCCAAGGATACCCCCGGATTACCCGATGAAGCCTTAGGGCGTGAAACTATCTATGACTGATGGCTAAATATCTATTTGATACCAATATTTTACTCAGGCTGAGTGACCGAATTTCCGCTAATTATGCCTTAGCAAGAGATGCGACCTATATCTTAATAGAGCAAGGACATAAATGCTGCTTGACCTCACAAATTATCATTGAGTTTTGGGTAGTTGCCACCCGTCCTACTGAGGTTAATGGGTTAGGCTGGACTCCTGAAAGAACTAAAAATCAAATCAATCAATTTCTAACCAGATTCACTGTCCTCGAAGAAACGCCAGAGATATTTCCCCTTTGGTTTCAATTAGTCACTGACTATAACATCAAGGGAAAAAGAACTCACGATATTAGGCTTCTGGCTGTTATGAAAGCTCATAGTATCACTCATTTATTAACCTTTAATCCTGATGACTTTGTTCCCCTTCCTAATATCATCATCCTTCAGCCGCAAGACTTACTTAATCCCTAATGGTGAGGGGAATTCTGGGGAACAGAAAAAAGCGCATTTGCCCCCGGCTGGATTTCAGTTAAGCTTTGATCAGAGGTTATTGCAGGAGGGAGTTATTGATACCGAATAGATTCACCCAGATGTATTGCGCTGAAACTATCTTTTCCCCGGTTTTTTATCCTCTGATTAATTTTTAAGTTGTACTGTATTCTCCCCACTTCCCCACTTCCCCACTTCCCCACTTCCCCACTTCCCCACTTCCCCACTTCCCCACTTCCCCACTTCCCCACTTCCCCACTTCCCCACTTCCCCACTTCCCC
>NZ_SFBV01000286.1:0-11193 GCF_007095585.1 Microcystis sp. M_OC_Ca_00000000_C217Col | reverse complement strand
ACTTAAACTAATAAAACGGAGAGGCTATGGCTTTAGAAACTTTCGGAATTTTTGGGTTAGAAGTATGTTATCTTGGCATCTTGTATGTTGATTTAGCATAAAGGGTAACGAAGAGCCATAATTTATTAAGTTTTATTACACTATTTACCCAGGTAAGCGCAGCTCAAACGCTGTTGACAATTCGCCAATTTTGTCAGCCCCTTGCTGTGTAGGCATTTCAAATGATAGCAGTCAATCAGAATAGTTACAAACTCGACCTATTTGGTCGATTGTTGCTTAACAATTGAGAGGGCAAATTCTACCCAAATATACCCAAATCGCCCTCTAGGTTTATTTTGTCAAGGATTGTTAAAATACGCTTACCCTGACTATCTACACTTCCTATCCCTCCTCTGACAGAAAAGGGAGGCTCTCTTAGGTTTGGTGGGTAAAATGTATTCTAAGATACAGTCCTGCTGACGAGCGAGTGGAAGGAACCACAAAGACACAAAGGACACAAAGATTGATCGCTTCTATAGTAAGTTAAACTTATCACACAGAACCTAGAAGAGCCGCTTTGTCTGGCAAGACTCCTACGAATAATTGCTTTTAAAATAGCCTTAGCTTGACAGGAATCAGAATTATTAAGTAGGTAGGTGTTAAAAATTGTCAGACACCCCCCTTATCAAGGGGGGCAGGGGGGATCCCCCCGCCTATCGGCACCCCCCTTATCAAGGGGGGCAGGGGGGATCCCCCCGCCTATCGGCACCCCCCTTATCAAGGGGGGCAGGGGGGATCCCAGTCAAAATCCATAAAATTTAATAACATTGCCATAATGATTACTCCAAGGTAACTATCTGACTTTTAGTGCCTACTTATCATTTTTGGCAATATTTTATAGACTAGGAATATAGAAATAAAAAAGAGGAAAACCGATGATTACTATACGCAAAGCGGAGGAAAGAGGCCACGCTAACTATGGTTGGTTGGATACCTATCATACTTTTTCTTTTGCCCAATATTATGATCCCCAACAGATTAATTTTAGGAGTCTAAGAGTTATTAATGAGGATAAAGTGATTGGGGGAAAAGGATTTCACACCCACGGACACCAGGATATGGAGATTTTAACCTATGTTTTGGAGGGAGAACTAGAACACCAAGACAGTCTCGGCACAGGTTCCGTGATTCGACACGGTGAAATTCAACGGATGAGCGCGGGAACAGGGATAAAACACAGTGAATTTAATCATTCTGCCACTAATCCCCTCCATCTTCTGCAAATTTGGATTATTCCCGACCAAAAAAATCTAGAACCCAGTTATGAACAAAAAGCGATCGCATTTTCTCCCCATACCTTACAATTAATCGCCTCTCCCACCGGTGCCGATAATGCGGTTAAAGTCCATCAAGACGTTAATCTCTACTCGGGAATTCTGCCCCCAGGCCAGTCCCTGACTCATCCCTTAGCTCCCAGTCGTTATGCCTGGTTACAGGTGGCTAGAGGGCAAATAACCCTAAATAGCGTGCATTTACAAGCGGGGGATGGAGCGGCAATTAGCGAGGAAACTTCCTTGGCTATTCAATCTCTAGAAGACTCGGAAATTTTGCTTTTTGACCTAGGGTAGTGGGGTTGAGTGTTAGGAACCCTAGTGGCTAAGTTTTGCCGCCAATTCCCCGGCCGACTTTCAGCCATCAATACTGTCCACCACGCTCAGAAAATCGTTGTGGATTAGCTCGGCGATAAAATTCTCCGGATCGGTGATGGGAACAGTAACGCCTTGGCTGGCTACCATCTGTGCAGCCATCCGAGTCATGAAGTCCTGTCTTGTTTCCGTCATTCTCCCCTGACATTGTTGTAATTTTTCCACCAATTCCAGTGGGGAATCGGCCACCAGTTTATCTCCCTCGCGGGTGACATAAATTGTCATCTTTCCTACCTCCTAAATGATCGGGAACGAGAATTCGGCACTACTAAACCACTTCTTTTCTCGCTATCATTATTGCTAGTTAGTTAGCCCCAGCCTCGTCCGTCTTTCCCTGTTTCCACTATTTTTTCTGGCTTGTCGCCGGGTAATTATTAAGTAGCTGGTTATAATTAAATTGAAAATGGATTTTAGGTTCGATCCCCCCTGCCCCCCTTAATAAGGGGGGTGCCGATAGGCGGGGGGATCCCCCCTGCCCCCCTTGATAAGGGGGGTGTCTGAAAGTTTTTAATACCTACCTACTTATTATCGCTGAAATAAAAGGATAAATTTGTCAATCTTTGTAACGAAAAATCAAGAAAAACTGTTCTGACGGTATCGCCCTGAACCTTTGCGGGGAAATTTGTTACAATAAATACAAAGGGACTCCCTGCGCTGGCTTCCATCCCTAGTAAAAAATTGGCGGGGTGGGGAGCGGAAGTGAATAGTCACGATAGGGGAGGCATTTGTCAGAGTTTCCCGCTTCCTTTAGTTTTAGGGGGAAAGGCCATGAAATCTGCCACATTATTATCGCCAGATCGACCGCTGCCAGAATTTCTCCGGTCAGCTATCCGAGAACGTTTTCCGGGGAAAGCGATCGATGATCTCAGCATCCGCTACTATGAAAGCGTCGAGGATGTGGGGTGGGAGTATTTTAACGATCGGGTATTGCCGTCCTGTAGCGATGAGCCTGTTGTCCGCTATCTTGGCCCATTTATATCCTACGTCCGTCTAGGAGAAGCCCTGGTTTTGGATCGCCAAGATAGCCTTGTGGTTTACGAAACCGATCGAGATGTTCCCTGCACGGAAACCGGACCTTTCTGGTTGGTGACTCCTAAATCGCGCTGAAAAAGCCAACCCTAGTTAAGACTCGACGGGTGGAGTCGGTAAGCGACAAAACCCGTCGCATTTTTACAACGCCTGCGATCGCAGCCAAGCTACGGGTAAATAGAGCATTTTCTTGGCTAAAGGCACGAAGGCACGACGGGCGAAGACATCGTAGTTATTTGCTTCAATTACGTCTAAAATGCCTTGATAAAGCAGTAAAGCCGCCCAAACCGGCCAACGGGAATCGGGATTAAGGGCGCGAATCCCCCTTTCGGCAGAATCATAGTAATAACGGGCCCGCTCAATTTGGAAGCGCATTAACGCCTTCCAACGGTCATCATTAACCCCTTTGAGTAAATCATCTTCGCTGTAGTTAAAACGCTCTAAATCCTCTAAAGGTAGATAAATCCGCCCACGATGGACATCTTCCCCCACATCCCGCAAAATATTGGTTAATTGATTGGCAATACCGAGATCGATCGCTTCTTCTTGGGGAATATAAACGCTTTGATTGCGTCGCCAAGGAGCCGAGCGATCACCATCTTCCAATCCTAAGACCGCGCTGGACATTAACCCCACCGTTCCCGCCACCCGATAGCAGTACAGTTTTAGTTCATCAAAGGTTTGATAACGACTGCGATAGAGATCCATCTGTTGCCCAGCGATCATATCCCGAAAGGGTTGGATATCCATGGGGAACTTTTCTAGAGTATCCACGAGAGCGACATCGGCATCCTCAAGGGCAACCCCAGAAAAGACTGTTTCTAGCTGTTTTTCCCATAAATCAAGGGTTTCAGGTGTAGTTAACCGGGCTTGGGGTCCATCGACCAGTTCATCGGTACGACGACACCAGACATAAATTGCCCAGATCGCTTGACGTTTTGCTTTCGGCATCAGGAGAGTACCGAGATAAAACGTTTTGGAATACTTCTCTGTAATCCGGCGACAGAGTTCGTAGGACTCCGCAAGGGAGACGAGGGGTTTGGTGGGGTGGGTCGGTTTTGGCAATTGGAGCATTCTGCTGGGGCGGAATGATTGACTTAGATTAACGGCGAACTGTGGCTAATGATATAGCATTGTCTCACTCAAGGCCATTTTCGTCATTAGTCCCTAGCCAGAGAATTAACGAGCGCTGGACACTGGTGTAGATTGGGTTTTATTCAGGTTTAGCGGTGCTGCGGGGTGATCTTTGCTGATCACTGCTGCCGCTAATTTCCCCGATAAAACGGCTCCTTCCATGCTTCCTAAATATTTTTGCATGGTATAGTCACCGGCGAGATAAAAATTCTCGATCGGAGTTTTTTGAGAAGGTCGATAAGCTTGTCGGCCAGGGATGGCTTTATAAACCGATCGAGGAGTTTTCACCAGATGATATTTTAACAATTGACTGGGATTATCGCCAGTAAAATGTTGAGGAAAGAGTTTTTCTAATTCTTTCATCGTGGCGGCGATAATTTCTTCATCGGATTTGCTAATCCAATCCTGAGCGGGAGCGAGAACTAATTCTAACATCGAGCGATCGGGGTTAGCGTATTCTTTACAGGTGTTGCTCATGTCAGCATAAACACTGAGTAAGGGCGAACGGGAGAATAATAAATGATCGATGTCGGTTAGTTTGCGATCAAACCAGAGGTGTAGATTAATGACGGGAACTCCTTCTAATCCTTCTAATTTTTGAAAGAATTTATCTTCTTGCCAAGGTTTAGGTAGTAAAACTTTTAAAGGATCTACAGGCATCGCAGACACATAAAGATCGGCTTCAAAAAGATAATCTTTCGCCCCGTCTAAACCGCGCATTAAGAAGGCTTTAACCGTGCCATCTTCATTTAAGAGAATCTCTTTTAAAGGGGCATTTAAGCGCACTTCGCCACCTCTAGCGGTGATGTAATCGACTAAAGGTTGGCAGAGTCTTTCCGTGGGTGAACCGTCGAGAAAAGCCATTTTTGAGCCGTTTTTCTCCTGTAAAAAGCGGTTGAGGGCTGTTAGTAGAATCGTGGCGGAAATCTCGTTAGGATCGATAAAGTTTAGGGCTTTCGACATAGCGATAAATACTTCTTTTTCTACCCTGGGGGGGATGTTTTGTTTCTCTAACCATTCCGACCAAGAATATTTATCCATCTCCTCGACGTAACTTTGGCCTTTAACAATGGCAGGAATTAAACCGAGTCCAAATTTAATTTTTTCCTCCCAAGTTAACATATCATTATTGCGAAGAATGGCAACAATACCGTTAATTGGGGCGGGAATATCGGGGAAGTCAAACCGCGAATAGGTCCCTGGTTTTTCCGGCTGATTGAAGATCATCGAGTGTTCTTTCCACTGTAGGCGATCTTCTATGCCTAATTCTTGGAATAATTGCAGCATATTGGGATAAGCGCCAAAGAAGATATGTAAACCGGTTTCGTACCAGTCCCCATCGGCATCTTTCCAAGCGGCAATTTTTCCCCCTAATACATCGCGACGTTCCAGTACGATGGGCGTATGTCCCGCATCGACAAGGTATTTCGCACAAGATAATCCGGCTAGTCCCGCACCAGCGATCGCAACTCGCATCGTTTCCTATCTACTCTCTAATGTCTTGTCTTTATCACATTCGCTATTATACTTCACATTTCGTTACATTTTTTTCAGCTTATCGAGAAGGCGGTCGGCAGGTGGCAGGAGGAGATAGGGTGATAGGGTGATAGGGTTTTGGGGTGATGGGGTTTTGGGGTGATAGGGTGATGAGACAGCTTCCCCATTTCCCCACTTCCCCACTTCCTTGATAACTGCTGACTGATAACTGGTCACTGATAACTGATAACTGGTCACTGATAACTGATTACTGGTCACTGATAACTGATAACTGATATTGTGATATGTAATTAGCTTAATTCGCTTACCTTTTGAGTTTACGCATACACCCTCTTCAATCGATCGCTATGACTTTTCCCACTACGTCCCCCCAAGTCTCGGAGATAGAGAATAATCGTGCTTGGCATAATTTAACTGGCGAACAAACCCTAGAAATACTGAGAACCAATGGGGAAACCGGCTTAATCGAGGCTGAAATTGTCAAAAGAAAGGATATTTTTGGGTTAAATGAACTAAAAGAAACGGGGGGACGTAGCCCGTTAATGATTCTTTGGGAACAGTTTACTAACATTATGTTAGTGATGCTGATTGCCGTGGCGGTGGTTTCGGCGGTTTTGGACCTGAAAAAAGCGGAATTTCCCAAAGATGCGATCGCTATTTTTACAATTGTTATTTTAAACGGTATTTTAGGATATTTACAGGAAAGCAGGGCAGAAAAGGCTTTAGCCGCCCTTAAGCAGTTATCCTCGCCGAAAGTCCGGGTTATCCGTAATGGTAGCACCTTTGAAGTGGCGGCCAAGGAACTTGTCCCCGGGGATATCATGTTACTGGAAGCGGGGGTACAAATTGCCGCCGATGGCAGATTATTAGAAGCACAAAATCTGCAAATCCGGGAAGCTGCCCTGACGGGGGAAGCGGAATCGGTGAATAAACAAGCACAGAAGGTTTTACCGGAAGATGCCTCTTTAGGCGATCGCATTAACCTCGTCTATCAGGGTACAGAAGTAGTACAAGGACGGGGGAAAGTGGCGATTACCAAGACGGGAATGGATACGGAAATCGGTAAAATCGCCGCCATGTTACAAGGAGTAGAAAGTGAACCAACTCCCCTACAGCAGCGAATGTCGCAGTTAGGTAACGTTTTAGTGAGTGGTTCCCTAGCTTTAGTGGCTGTAGTCGTGCTTGGGGGCGTAATTCGCTTCGGTTGGCAGTTTTTTGAGTCACTACTAGAAACTTCCCTCAGTATGGCTGTGGCCGTTGTCCCCGAAGGTTTACCGGCAGTGGTAACGGTGACTTTGGCAATTGGAACCCAAAGAATGGTGAGAAGACAAGCTTTAATCCGTAAATTGCCGGCAGTGGAAACCTTAGGTTCGGTAACGACGATTTGCTCCGATAAAACTGGAACTTTAACTCAAAATAAAATGGTGGTGCAGAAAGTTAATACTTCCGAGCAGACAATTACTGTCACGGGGGAGGGTTACGCGCCCATCGGTGAGTTTAGTGGTGCTAGTGAAAGTGATCCCGAACTACAGGCAATTTTAACGGCTTGTGTCCTGTGTAATGATGCACTTTTGCAGAATCAAGCTCAAGAATGGTCAATTTTAGGCGATCCCACCGAAGGAGCTTTACTGACGTTAGCGGGTAAAGGAGGACTATATCGGGAAGCATTGGAACCAAAAAGCCCTCGTTTAGGCGAATTTCCCTTTTCTTCCGAAAGAAAGAGAATGTCAGTAATCTGTGAGAATGCTCAGTTAGGTTTGGGTGATTCTACCTATTTGATGTTTACCAAAGGCTCACCGGAATTAATTCTCGAACGTTGTTCTCTGATCCAAGTTGGGGCGGAAAGTCAACCCTTAACAAATGAACAAAGAAGCCGTATTTTGGCACAAAATGACGAAATGGCGGGTAATGGCCTACGAGTCTTAGGTTTTTCCTATAAACCGATGACAGAAGTGCCAGAAGCGGAAAGAGAAGATAGTGAGGAACAATCCCTGGTTTGGTTGGGATTGGTGGGAATGCTCGATGCACCCCGCAAAGAAGTTAAAGAAGCGGTTGCCCTCTGTCGTCAAGCGGGAATTCGTCCGATTATGATTACCGGAGATCACCAATTAACCGCCAAGGCGATCGCATTTGAATTAGGCATTGCTGCCCCCGGAGAGCGAGTAATCACGGGTAAAGAATTAGAAAAAATGTCTCAGAATGACCTAGAGGGAGAGGTAGATGGTGTGAGCGTCTATGCTCGCGTTTCTCCCGAACATAAGCTGAGAATCGTCCAAGCCCTGCAAAAACGGGGCAAATTCGTCGCCATGACGGGGGATGGAGTCAATGATGCTCCGGCACTAAAACAAGCGGATATCGGTATCGCCATGGGGATTACGGGAACCGATGTCAGCAAAGAAGCCAGTGATATGATTTTGCTAGATGATAACTTTGCCACCATCGTCGCTGCCACTGAAGAAGGGCGCGTGGTTTACAGTAACATTCGGCGCTTTATTAAATACATTCTCGGCAGTAATATTGGCGAGGTTTTAACCATTGCTGCGGCTCCTTTAATCGGTATGGGGGGTGTACCTCTGACTCCCTTGCAAATCCTCTGGATGAACCTTGTCACCGATGGTTTACCGGCTCTGGCTTTGGCAATGGAACCCGCCGAACCTAATGTGATGAAACGTCCACCTTTTAGCCCCCGGGAAAGCATTTTTGCTCGCGGGTTGGGTTGGTATATGATTCGCATCGGCATCGTCTTTGCCATTCTGACCATTATTATGATGTACTGGGCTTACCAATATACTCAGGCAACCCCCGAAATCGGAGATCCTGGACGCTGGAAAACCATGGTATTTACTACCCTCTGTTTAGCACAAATGGGTCATGCTTTGGCGGTGCGTTCCCATACCCAGTTAGCTGTGCAAATGAATCCCTTCTCTAATCCTTACATTATTGTCGCCGTGGGCTTGACAACGATCCTACAATTGTTGTTAATTTATGCTCCTCCTCTACAAAACTTCTTCGGTACTCAATGGATTAGTGGCACGGAATTATTAATCTGTTTTGGATTTAGTGCCTTAATGTTTGTTTGGATTGAGTTAGAGAAGTTGTTTATTCGCTGGTTCATGACGAAAAAATAAATCAATGCCAACACCAATTATTCTGACTTTAACGGTTTTAGTCGTTGCTTTAGTCGCTTTTGTGGCGGAATGGCTACCGGTAGATTTAACCGCTTTATGCGTGGCGATTGTCCTGATTCTTTTGGGTTTAGTTACTCCCGAAGAAGGTATCGCCGGATTTAGTAATTCTGCCACGGTGACAGTGATGGCGATGTTTGTGCTTAGTGCCGGAATTACCCGCACGGGAGTGATTCAAGTAATCCGCGATCGCTTGCTGGTTTGGGGGGGCAAAAGTCCCCACCAACAGGTATTTGTACTAGGGGCATTAGTAGGGCCAATTAGTGCTTTTATTAATAACACGGCAGTGGTGGCGATCTTTTTACCCATCGTTGAAGATTGGTGTAAAAAACAAAAAATTTCCCCTTCTAAGTTATTAATTCCCCTTTCCTACGCCACGGTTTTAGCGGGGATGATTACCGTGGTGGGAACTTCTACAAACATTCTCGCTAGTGGTATTTCTGCCAAGCTGGGTTATGGGCAATTTAGCTTATTTCAATTCACTGCTTTGGGGGTAGTAACTTTTTTGGCAGGTTTGATTTATTTAGCAATTTTTGCCCCGAAATTATTACCCGATCGCAAATCTTCCACCGGGGAATTTTTGGACGATGATTATGGTTCTAAAGTATATCTGAGTGAGGTAATTATTAGCACTCGTTCTAATCTTATCGGTCAAACTTTATCCGAAAGTGGACTACAAAGAAAGTTTGATTTTGATGTGTTGGAATTAATCAGGAATAAGGTACATTTACCCCAACCTTTAGCTGATAAAGTTCTCAATGCTGGCGATATTTTAATCGTTCACAGTAGTCGGGAAGAACTATTAAAGATTAAAGATGAACGGGGATTAGAAATCTTTGCCGATGTCAAATTTCAGAAAGAAGATATTGAATCGGCAATTACTACAGGTGAGGAAAAATTAGCCGAGGTTTTGATTCTCTCTAATTCCCGTTTAATTGGGACAACTTTAAAAGATTTGAAATTCCGTCAGCGTTATAACGCAACGGTTCTAGCGATTCGGCGTGGTTCGGAATTACTGCAAGGAAGATTAGGTAAAATTCCTTTAAAGTTTGGCGATTTGCTCTTAGTTCAGGGACCAAAACAGAGTTTTGTGGGGTTACAAACTACGCGAGAATTATTAGTCTTAGAAGAGAAAGACATCGAATCCCTGCGAAAGGATAAGGGAATTATTGCTTTAATAATTACTTTGTTGGTGATTATTATTGCCGCTTTTGATATTCAACCGATTCTCGTCACCAGTTTAGTTGGAGTGGTTTTAATGGTAATTACTGGCTGTCTAAAACCGGGGGAAGTCTATGGTTCCATTCGTTGGGATATTATCTTTTTATTAGCGGGTTTAATTCCCCTGGGTACTGCCATGGATAACTCAGGAACGACTAAATGGTTAGCAGATAATTTAGTGGCTATCGGCGGCAATCTTTCGGGGTTTTGGATCTTAGTTTTCTTCTATCTAATTACCTCAGTTTTAACTGAAATCCTCTCTAATAATGCTGCCGTCGTGTTAATGATTCCCGTCGCCGTGGAAGTGGCGAAAACTTTGGGTTTAAATCCTTTGGCTTTTATGTATGCTGTCACCTTTGCTGCTTCTAATAGTTATCTAACACCAATTGGCTATCAAACTAATACCATGGTTTATGCACCAGGCGGCTATAAATTCCTCGATTTTACCCGTTTGGGTGCGCCCCTAAATTTAATTTTGACGATTTTAACCCCTAGTTTAATTGTCTTGTTTTATGGCTTGAAATAAAGAAAGAGATCGAAGAATCTTCGATCTCTAAAAAGAATTTGATAGTAGTCAAAACTATTTCGATTCAGCGAAGCGTTTACGCAGGGATTCGGCTCGCTTTTTGGCTACGGTATTATTAGGATCAAATTTGAGAGTTTCTTCGTAGGTTTCGAGAGCTTTTTTAGCCATTTGTTTCTTTTCGTAAACATTGCCAAGATTATTGAGAGCGATCGAGTATTCAGGATAAAGTTTAATTGCTTCTTTGTAGTTACGAATCGCTAATTCTAATTGTTCTTGGGCAAAATAGGAAAAACCGAGCGCATTGTAGATTAGAGCTTGATTTTCTGGTTCGATGCTTTCTTCCCCAGAGATTTTTAAAGCCTTTTGTAGTAAACTCAAGGCTTGAACATAGAGTTTTTTATCGAGATAAAGACTCCCTAATTCATAGTAATCTTTAGCCGTACCTTTTTCTTTTTGCAATTTCTTTTGTAGCTTGTTAAAGGTTCCTTCCACTCGACGGGTTTTAAAGATTTGCACGATGACAAAAATTCCTAAACCAATCACGAAAATTAGCAATCCAGAAACGTAAATAAGCGGCAGGGTATCTTCCATAATTAGCGATCGAGCAATTAATATTTTTATACTTATTCAATCAGATTATAGCAGGATTTAGTCAGTTATCAGTGATCAGTTATCAGTGATCACTGATCAGATTTGAGTTTTCAGTTCACTGTTCACTGTTCACAGCAAAAAACTCCCCACTTCATAATTCATAATTCTCACACCCCACACCCCACACCCCACACCCCACACCCCACACCCCACACCCCACACCCGTTACAGTAGAGCAGGAAGTCGCCTTCCCACCCCCTGCTTCAAAACCGGACTTACGACTTTCGCCGTATCCGGCTCCTGAGTAACTAGGCTACTGTCATTA
>NZ_SFBV01000285.1:0-2659 GCF_007095585.1 Microcystis sp. M_OC_Ca_00000000_C217Col | reverse complement strand
TTGTAGAGCAGTAGGAGAGGCGACTCTCTTACTGACTTTAATTATCAAGGTCGCCGGTGGGCAATCGGAGACCTCAAAAAACGGACGCAGAGGAAGGTGTAAGACTTCTGTTAAAGAAGAAGCATCCCGTGAAGCGTCAACCCAACCGAAGATCGTTCAATTAAGTTTGTTTGATCTGTAGGGAATCACCGTCCGTTTACGGCGGTGAGGATGTCAACCGAACTTTCCTCAACTATTTCCTCAGCCAAGAATTGGAAACGGAATTGGCCCTGGAAAAAGAGCGATCGCAACTAGCAGACCAGGACAATCTCAGGGATGTTTAATGCCAAAAAAAGCTGAGTTGACAATCACCTGACACTAAACCCTGATAAGTTGTTGACTATTGAGGGTATGCTAAAAAACTTTTTGCCGCAAACCCTAGATAGTCAACAGCTTATTACTTTCGATCGCCCACTGGGTTAATTCCGTGCGATTATGAAGACCGGTTTTATGGAGCATATTCGACACATGACTTTCGATTGTCCGTTGACTAACATTGAGTTTTGTTGCGATTTCCCGATTAGCCAGTCCCTGGGCGACCAATTGTACTACTTTTAACTCCGTTGGGGTTAATTCCACATTACCCGGAACCTGAACAGGGGTGACATCCGGGGAATGAATGCGGGTGCTGCGTTTCAGCAACCGGCCCGCTTGTTTGAGGGAAGACTCCACCCGGGCCACTAATTCTTCCGGTTCAAAGGGTTTGACTATATAGACAGCGGCCCCGGTGATTAAACCTGTCACCTTGTCCTGACTTTGATCCTTAGGGGAGAGAAAAATCACGGGAAGACCACTAAAACGACTGTCCCGACGAATTGTTTCGAGGAAGGCATAACCATCCATTTCCGGCATGATCAGATCACAGATAATGATATCGGGCATTTCCCTTGCTTTAGCCGCATTTGCCCCGCGTTCGAGGATTGCTAGGGCCTCCCGACCGTTTTCTGCGGTTATCACCCTATAACCACGAAACTCTAGATAATCCTTCACCAAAAGTATTAAATTTGGGTCATCGTCGATTAATAAAAGTTGTTTATTGTCTTTGTTGGTCTCTTTCATCGCTATTTTTCTGGGCTGCAGGGTTGGGGGAATGGAGACGGACAAAGGATTGACAGGCACTCATGCAACAGGTAGTTAGATATGTGTAGTTAATTAGGGTTTCAGCTAGTTTTAACGCTGTTTTCCTCTATTGTTTCGGGTTCTTCTCTGGAACAGTTCAGGGAGATTGCTGGTAAATCGTGGCAAAGGAAAGCATATTCGGTGACGATTTGATTACCGATTAGGTGTTCTTGGATAATTCTTTCGATCGCTTCCTTGTTTACCCTTCCATACCAGACTCCTTCCGGGTACACTAATAAAATCGGGCCTTGGCTACAAACCCGCAAACAGTTGGCTTTAGTGCGAAAAATACAACCTAGACGGTCGGCCCTAGGGCGATCGAGTTGTAATTCACTTAACCGCTTCTTTAAATAATCCCACACTTCTAACCCTTCTTCCTTGTCACAGCATTTTGGCTTAGTTTGATCGCAGCAGAGAAATAGATGACGCTGGATCTGGGCCAGTCCCAACTTAGCCACATTTTCCCCCAAGATATCTCTAGTGTCCGCTTCTTCCATAAATTTTTTTTATCAACTAAACTCTTGACATTGAACAGAAAATGTGCATGGCCGACTAAAATTTCGGTTTGAGGATGTAACGATAGATAAGATAAACGATAGCGGCAAGGATTAAAGCGCTTAAAACTGCGCTGACTAGGCGTAAAATCGCCGTTAAAATCGAAAGAGCCACAAAAACCCCCGCCACTGCCACGACTACCTGTGCCGGTGTGGACAGGCTGCCGTACCAAGTTTTCACTTTTTCGAGAGTGGCAGCGAAACTAACCGGGGTAGCAACGGGGGGAAAATCGTCGGTTTCGATTTCCACTTCCACTTCCTCTGGGGTATATTTATTATCGAACGGTTCGGGAGACTGCATAAACACTCAAGCTACTTAACACTTCATCCCTATTTTATCGGTGATTGGGGTTGACAGGGATTGAGACAGAATTAATGTAACAATGAGTTTATCAATAGCCAAACGACCGGAATTTATGAGCCTATCGACTGCCACCGTTACCGCCATCAATTATCCTGATGCTACCATCACCCGGGCCGAACGCGCCCTCTGTTGTTCTCCTTTCCGTGTCACCCTATTTGCCGCTATGCTGGAGCAAAGTGTATCACTTTTAAGCATCCCTGGTGCTGGGGGTTTAGAGAAAGGTTATACTTCCAGACTGCTGACGGAAGCGGCAGCGGAAAGCTATCTTCTCTGGTTGATTAAAGTGGGAATTTTGCGGCGCGAAGTAGATGGACAGGGGATAACCGATAGTTTTCGTCTCACTCCTTTAGGAAGGAAATTAATAGAAAAATGGCAACCCCAAGGGGACTTTTTCCCTAAACCCACTTTCTGGCAAAGATTTTTTAATACTCTGCAACGTTGGTTTTCTTTTTAATGCTGTTGGGAGTCAGTTATCAGTTATCAGTTATCAGTTATCAGTTATCAGTTATCAGTTATCAGTTATCAGTTATCAGTTATCAGTTATCAGTTATCAGTTATCAGTTATCAGTTATCAGTTATCAGT
>NZ_SFBV01000284.1:0-8878 GCF_007095585.1 Microcystis sp. M_OC_Ca_00000000_C217Col | reverse complement strand
GGAAAACCTTTTTTTCCTGGTATCTTAGCATGACAATTCTGGTAAAATCGACTAATTGATTGCCAGGCTCTATCAGCAGCCGATTGACGAGCTTGAGAGTTTAATTTATTAACCCAAGGTGTCTCTTTATTATTATTGTCCATCCAATAACGAACACAAGAGTTACGCACAAACTGAGAAGTTCTGATAGCTTCATCAAGCTTCTGATATTGCTCTAGTGTCCCGTTTTTTAGCTTCGCTTCTACGACTAGCATCTAACAATTCTCGACCATTGGATAGTTTAATTATAACACAGTTTACCCATAGATGGTAGTATTAAATCGATGCTCCGTTGCTGACCTTTCGACTTCGCTCAGGGTCATTGATATTCTGGTCTGATTTTATCCACCGCAAAGGTGAGTATCTTGTCGAAAAATTTAGCGGGGGCATTCATCCGACATTTTAGGTAACAATAGACCAGAGAATAAGCATAACATACCCCAGAGATAATAGGGATAATTATGGTGGTGTTCTAGCAGTGCTGACAAGGTATCTAAGGGACTTTTGGCAATAATTTTCTGAGTTTGATGTATATTCACAAAACTCTCAAATCGGGTTTTAAAATCACTAGCTGACTGCACATCCCGAAAATTCTCGATGTAGAGATGGTTATTTCTTCCGACCAATAAAACCGTGTTATTAACAGTTTTTTCCTGCTCAACACTGATAAAAACTTCCTGATAGACAGCCGTAGCTTTAATGTGAGTTAAAGAAAAATTTTCCCGACTAGAAACAGGAAAATTATACTCTTGGACATATTGACAATCTATTCTTTTTGTGCCTAACCTCATGCAGTTGAGATAAGCGCGCTGGAAAGAAACCAAATATGCTAAAAACAGCAAAGGAAACCCAGCCAGAAAAAACGCCAGAAAAGGACGATATTTAGGAGCTTTATTCTCTAATAAGAGTGTAGTCAGCGTTTTTTGCTTAACTCGCATGGGAAACCCTAGAGGTACTTTGTTCTAATTGTACTACAGATTTTTTCGGCATCCTTCTCAGGATCGATTTATTTAATCTGCTGACGGGGAAAATTGTAATGATTATTCACGAAAATCTGACATCAGTCTCTAGACTGGCTCTACCTTGGCCTTTTTTGTCTGGGTTTGGCACGGTAAAACCCTGTTTATCGAGTTTTTGTCAAGCTTTGGCGTTTTTTGTTTATTGTTTTTATTTAAAGTAAATATATACATAAAACTGTTTTTATAAGTTTTTATGACTTTAAAAAACTTTATAAGCTTTAAAAGATTATTTATCTAATTTTTAAGCGTTCAATCTCACTCTAGCTATAGCAGATAAAAATTGAGCCTCTTTCCAAGGGGTGGGGAGATGGTCAATAATTGGGATCAAAGCACTGATAAACAAACTCACCATTCAAGCGCACATTTAGGAGAACTTCCATGCCTTTAACACTCGCAGTCTACGGAAAAGGTGGCATCGGTAAATCGACAACAAGCTGTAATATTTCGGCCGCTTTAGCCAAAAGAGGCAAAAAAGTCCTACAAATAGGCTGTGACCCCAAGCATGATAGCACCTTCACCCTGACAGGCTTTCTGATTCCCACAATCATCGATACCCTGCAAGAAAAAGATTTTCACTACGAAGACATCTGGCCCGAAGACGTTATCTATGACGGTTACGGTGGTGTCAAATGCGTGGAAGCGGGGGGGCCTCCGGCCGGTGCCGGTTGTGGCGGTTACGTCGTCGGGGAAACGGTGAAATTATTAAAAGAATTGAACGCTTTTGATGAATTTGACGTGATTTTGTTCGATGTTTTGGGGGATGTGGTTTGTGGAGGATTTGCCGCACCCTTAAATTACGCCGATTACTGCATAATTGTCACAGATAACGGCTTTGATGCTCTTTTTGCCGCCAATCGCATCGCCGCTTCCGTCCGCGAAAAAGCGCGCACCCATCCCCTGCGACTAGCCGGATTAATTGGTAATCGCACCTCAAAACGCGATTTAATTAATAAATATGTAGATCATGTTCCCATGCCAGTGTTAGAAGTTTTACCCTTAATTGAAGATATTCGCGTCTCCAGAGTTAAAGGTCAAACTCTCTTTGAAATGGCCGACAAAGACCCGATGTTAAGTTACGTTTGTGACTATTATCTCAATATTGCCGATCAGATTTTAGCCAAACCAGAAGGGGTTATTCCCAAAGAATCTGCCGACCGGGAGTTATTCACTTTATTATCAGATTTCTATCTTAATGCCGATAAACCCAAAGTTAACGCCGAGGCGGAATTAGATCTAATGATGGTTTAGATTATTTTGTCGGGTGGGTTAGGGACAGCGTAACCCACCAAAACCCACCAATAAACTCTTTTTCTGGGTGGGTTACGGCGAATAATTAACTTATTAGTTAATAGCCTAACTTATCGTCGCCTAACCCACCCTACCCACGGGCCCACCACCCAACTCGATGCAGCTTTAGAACTTAAGTTATCAGTATGTATGTATTTCTTTTGTCAGCTTAATTCCGATGGGGACAAACTGGTAGAAGTCTGAGGATTGAATTTTGATCCGTCAGAAGAAGAAACTAGAAATTTTTAATCCATCAGAAGATAGTAAACTACAAAAGATTAGAGAACAGATAAAACGAGAAAACCTAAATAAACCAAGTTAAAGGAGAACCAAAAAACATGACCGCCACTCAAGAACCGAGCGCTTTACAATTTGATTGTGAAACCGGCAACTATCACACCTTTTGTCCAATTAGCTGTGTTGCTTGGTTATACCAAAAAATCGAAGATAGTTTCTTCCTTGTTATCGGCACAAAAACCTGTGGTTACTTCCTGCAAAATGCCATGGGTGTCATGATTTTCGCCGAACCACGTTATGCCATGGCTGAATTAGAAGAAGGGGATATTTCCGCTCAACTAAAAGACTACGAAGAACTAAAACGCCTCTGCTTACAAATTAAACGAGATAGAAACCCTAGCGTTATCGTTTTTATCGGTACTTGTACCACCGAAATTATCAAAATGGACTTAGAAGGATTAGCACCGAAACTAGAGTCAGAAATCGGTATTCCTATCGTGACAGCGCGCGCTAATGGTTTAGATTATGCCTTTACCCAAGGGGAAGATACCGTCCTCGCTGCCATGGTGCATAAATGTCCCGAAAAAGTTAAGCACGAAGATGAAAAAGAAGAACGGAATGCCATCCAGAAACTCTTAACTTTTGGACGTAAAAAAGAAGATATTAAACAGGAAGAATCGGAATATAAAGACCATCATCCTTTAGTTTTATTTGGTTCCGTTCCCGACCCAATTGTGACTAATTTAACCCTAGAATTGAAAAAACAAGGAGTTAAAATAGATGGTTGGTTGCCGGCCAAACGCTTTACTGAATTACCAGTAATTGAAGAAGGTTATTATGTCGCTGGTGTCAATCCTTTTCTATCACGAACTGCCACCACTTTAATGCGTCGTCGTAAGTGTAAATTAATTGGCGCACCCTTTCCCATCGGTCCGGATGGAACCCGCGCTTGGATAGAAAAAATCTGTTCGGTTTTGGGAGTACAACCGCAGGGATTAGAAGAAAGAGAGGCAAAAATTTGGGAAAGTTTAGAGGATTATCTGCAACTTGTGCGCGGTAAATCGGTCTTCTTTATGGGGGATAATTTACTAGAAATTTCTCTGGCGCGTTTCCTAATTCGTTGCGGGATGACTTGCGATGAAATCGGTATTCCCTACATGGATAAACGCTACCAAGCGGCCGAATTAGCATTACTAGAAAAAACCTGTAATGATATGGGTGTTCCCATCCCGAAAATTATCGAAAAACCTGATAACTACAATCAGATTCAGCGCATTTACGAGTTAAAACCCGATTTAGTGATTACAGGAATGGCCCATGCAAATCCCTTAGAAGCGCGGGGAATTAACACTAAATGGTCGGTAGAATTTACTTTTGCTCAAATTCATGGTTTTACCAATGCGCGAGATATTTTAGAATTAGCTACTCGTCCCCTGCGTCGCAACAATAACCTCAAGGAATTGGGTTGGGACAAGTTAGTTAAAGAGTCAGCAAAAGTGTAATTTTGTTGTCAAAAGTGTACAGTCATCAGGTAAGGAATTGATTTTCCTTGCCTTTTTTCCAGTGATTGTTTGCTGATTCTGAGGACAATTCTTGTTCAAATGCTCAACAAGTGCATAAAATAAAAGTATCGTCTCCTTTATTCCTTAGAGACTGTTAGGGTTAATATGCAATGCTCATCGGATTTAGTGTCGGCAATTATCGCTCTTTTAAAGATGTAGTCACTCTCAGCATGGTAGCTGCGGAGGATGCCTGTGGTAATGATGAGCTTGATAAAAATAATGTTTTTAAGGTTAATCAACAATTTAGTTTACTTAAAAGTGCCGCTATTTATGGAGCAAATGCCAGTGGTAAGAGTAATTTAATTCTGGCATTCAATTTTGTGCGATGGTTTGTCATGAATTCTGCAAAATTACAAATCACTGACAAAATAGATGTGGAACCCTTTAGATTAAATACCGAAACTGTTGATAAACCATCCTTTTTTGAAATAGTTTTTCAGCTAAAAAACAAAACTTATAGATATGGATTTGAAGTAACTCAAAAGCGAGTAGTTTCCGAATGGTTATTTTGTACGCCCAGAAGTCGTGAAACTAAAATTTTTAATCGGCAAGACGATAAAATAGAATATAGCAAAAATATTGAACAAGGTAATATACTAAGAGGATTGACAAAAAAAAATACTCTGTTTTTATCACTAGCGGCTCAATTTAATAATTCTCTAGCGGTGGAAATTGTCTCTTGGTTTAGTCACTTAGGTGTTGTGTCTGGGTTAAATGTGGAATTCTTAAAAGAGATTACGCTTGAGTATCTTTCTGATAGACAAGATTTGATTGATGATGTGACTAAGTTAATTAAAAAATTAGATTTAAGTATTGACAATCTAGAAATAGAAAGCAGAAAAATTTCCTTAGACAGTCTCCTGCAAGATTTACCGGATGTTGTCAGAAATATCATCAGTCACTCTAGCGGTGAAATAAAGTCCGCTACCATAAAAACCTATCATCCAAAGTATGACTCAACAGGTAAAATGATTGAGTTAGAAATTTTTGATATGGACAAACATGAATCTGATGGAACTAAAAAGATTTTGGCTCTGTCAGCACCGATTTTAGACACTTTGCAAAGAGGGGAAGTTTTAGTAATTGATGAATTGGATGCCAGACTTCATCCTTCAATGACTAGAAGTATAATCGAATTATTTAATTCTCAGAAAACTAATCCCAAAAATGCTCAACTTATTTTTACTACTCACGATATTAATTTACTTAGTCATAAATTTTTAAGGAGGGATCAAATTTGGTTTACCGAAAAAAATCATCAAGGAGCAACAGATTTATATTCTTTGGTGGAATTTGCTGATATTAATAATAATACCTTTGAAAAAGATTATATTCAAGGTCGTTATGGCGCAATACCTTTTATTGGTGATTTAAGTACAATTATTGGTAATTAGTATGAGTAACAACAGGAATACTTCTGATTATTTGCGTCGTCAAACTAAGACTAGAGAAACAAGAAAAAGATTTTTAATTGTTTGCGAGGGAGAAAAAACTGAAGTTAACTATTTTAAGGCTTTTGATGTTCCTAAGACAATTGAAGTTACGGTGCGAGGTGAAGGTAAAAATAGCTTGAGTTTAGTCAACAAAGCTATTCAGATTATAGATAATCTAAAAAAAGATGACTCATTTGATCAAATCTGGTGTGTTTTTGATAAAGATAACTGTTCTAAAGAGCAATTTAATCAAGCAGAAAGACTGGCTAAAGAAAATAATGTCAAGATTGCCTATTCTAATGAAGCTTTTGAAATTTGGTTTATTTTACACTTTCAATATCTGGATATTGCCACATCCCGAAGTGAATACCCAAAAATTTTAAATACTCAGATGAAAAAGTGTAAATTATTAAACGAAAAAGAACAATATGCAAAAAATCGAGAGGATATGTACGAAAAATTAAAGCCATACCAGACAACAGCAATCACTAATGCAGCAAAACTTATTCAAGATAGAGATGAAGCCAAAAAACATCCTTTTGATGCCAATCCCTCAACCACAGTACAGGAATTAGTGCAAGAACTTAACATCAATAGTCGTCCTTAAGCTTGATTCTCTTTTGTCAATAATTAAATATTTAATTTTAATTAAAACCTAAAGTTGTTATAATAACTAAAAGCCTATTTAACCAAAGTAACTGCTCTTAATTTGATTTAAATGTCCAATAACTTATCTCACCAAAAACCCTATCATCTCAACTTTAGCAGTGAGGATTTAGGCACGGCAAAACCGACTATCACCCTATTATCGGGGGAACCAGAACGCTCGCGCTATATTGCTGAAACTTATTTACAAAATGCACGTTTACTATCGGATTATCGCGGATTAAATAGTTATCTTGGCTACCTAGATAATTCTACCCCAATTCTTCTGGCTACCAGTGGCATGGGTGCGCCATCTTTGAGTATTGTGGTTAATGAATTAATACAGGTGGGAATTAAAACTATTATTCGTATCGGTACTTGTGGCGCAATTCAAAATAGAATAAAAATTGGTGATATTATTATCTCGCAAGCGGCTTTATGTAGGCAAGGTGCAGCTAATGATATTGCTCCTCCGGAATATCCCGCAGTGGCGGATCCTTTTTTGACAGTTGCTCTAGTCAAATCGGCTCAATTTTTGGGAGTAAATTATCATGTCGGTATTACCGCTTCTGTGGATAGTTTTTATGAAGGACAGGAAAGAATTGTGTCTTCTGCTAATCCTTATCTTCAGCGTCATTTAGAGGGAATTACGGAAGAATATCGACGTTTAAATATTCTCAATTATGAAATGGAAGCGGGAACTTTATTGAAAATGGCGGGGGTTTATGGATTTACTGCCGCTTGTATTTGTGCTGTGATTGCCGAAAGAAGCAAAGAGGAAGGGATTAGTTTAGAAAGCAAACAACAGGCCATTGAAAAAGCGATTCAGGTGGCAATATTGACCGTTAGCAACCTCTCCCTATCCTCAATTGATTAATGTTCAGAAATCATCTTCATTAAGACTTCCTCTTTTTCCTGACTTTGGGGATAACAGGAGATAAGTTTAGCGCGTAATTCCTGAATTGATTTAATCACATTATCGGCTAATTCTTGGTCGCCATTGCGCCAGCCAAGGGGTGCTAGATGGGTGCGATTGGCTAAGGGAACTACTGGTTTTAAGAGTTGTTGACTTAGTTCTTTAATGAACCAAGCTACTGTATCTTTAGCCTGTATATCCTTAGCAAAGGCGATAATTTCCAAGAGTCGAAATAGGTTACTATTGCTAATTAAACAACGGGTTTCCTGCACGTTTGGCTGTACGTCTAAACCCAAACTTTGCACTAATTTAGCTAGGGCAGCTATGGGAATTGCGCTATCTATGCCAGCAATTACAGGAGCCAGTAAAAGCGAGGGTTGATTTTTCAGAGATACGGCATGAATATCGGTATTATTCAGCGATTTTTGGATATCTTCGGCTTGATTTTTGCCGACACAACCACTCAAAACCTGTTCTAGTTCTGTGTTTTCCACATCACTTAAAACCTCTAAAAGGGAGATATATTTACACCCTAAACTATGGCCCATCCAAAAATAATTAGGATTACCAGCAGTGGGATCTTCTAAATACAACTCAAGGTTATCTTCATAGCCCAAAAACTTAGCTTCTTCATAAATAGCCTTTCTCAATCCAATCAAATCTTTGACCATTTCTAGGGAAACATTCCAATGACGAAAAGTAAAACGATAGGGAATAGCAATAAGGGTATAGCCTCGTTTAAAGACTTGTTTGAGCAGATAACGATAGAACAGATTGGGAAAAGTGCCGAAGAAAGCACCACCGATAAAATAGACAACCCCAATCGGTTTAGGATTGATAGCAACCCAGTGAAATTGCAGGGGAATAAACTTAAATTCTGCTGTCATTGTTTTTCGGTATGTAATTGTTAATTTGGCGATTAGGGAAACAATCTTATAATGATTAAAAATCTCGGCGGCCAAAATAATTGATCGCCTTGTCTAATTAGGGTACATTAATTTGCTCAAAAAAGTTTATTTTGTTGCGAATATGTAATAATTTTTGACAAAAGTAAATTCTCACCCCAAAAATTCGCTTCTTCTTAGTCTTCTAAGCTAATCTTGATGGGATTAATTTGCCATCGGTGAAGTCAAGACCGTTAGCGACGAGACGATTATAAAGTCGCGGACAAGCTAAAGCGAAGGATTGTCCTCACGGCATTTGGTGGGATTAGGAGCTAATAAAATGAGATAATGGGAAAAAATTGGTTTTGGCTTTAAGGATAGTATTATGTCAGACGCAACGCAGTTAACACCGGAAAAAATTGCTCAGTACCGTATTGAATTTGCGGACAATGAGAACGCTTTAATTGCACTTGATGTTATTGAGGAATGGGAGGGAGATTTAGCAGATGCTGCTGAGTCTATTGCCACTCGTAACGGGATTGAAGGGGTAGAAGATAATGCTGATTTTCGTTGGTTTGTTATTGTTCTTAATAAATGTCGGGATTCTATTTGTCAACCGAAGTTGCGAGAAAAATATTTACCCGCACTTATCCCTACTTTAACAGGTATTATTGTAGGATATTTGATGTGTCCTCCGCAAGTCGCGGGAATTTTATCTGCTATAGTTGCTGTTTATATTGGCTCTTCGTTACCCTTTATGCTAAATCAACATACAAGATGCCAAGATAACATACTTCTAACCCAAAAATTCCGAAAGTTTCTAAAGCCATAGCCTCTCCGTTTTATTAGTTTAAGT
>NZ_SFBV01000283.1:0-13041 GCF_007095585.1 Microcystis sp. M_OC_Ca_00000000_C217Col | reverse complement strand
GTTTATGGTATTCTTGCCGTTCTACGTCAATCAAAAACTGGCAATAATAACCGTCAGCACGTCTAACAACTCTTACCCGTTTAATCTGTTGCTCTGAATAATAAACTAAGGTTTTTTGATTACACCATAAATCAAATTCTCCTGCTTTAAAACCATCAGTGAACTTGATTTTACGTCTATCATCAGATAGTTTGTAGCCTGTTAGTTTATACTCAACCGAACGGCTATGCTTTTTGAACCGAGGAAAACCCTTTTTCCCCGGTATCTTAGCATGACAATTCTGGTAAAACCTATTAATTGATTGCCAGGCTCTATCAGCAGCCGATTGACGAGCTTGAGAGTTTAATTTATTAACCCATGGTGTCTCTTTATTGTTAGCTAGTACCGCACAAAGCTTTTGAAGATCATTCCGGGTTGTCCCCTTATTGTCCATCCAATAACGAACACAAGAGTTACGCACAAACTGAGATGTCCTAATTGCTTCATCAAGCCGGTGATATTGTTCTGGTGTCCCGTTTTTTAGCTTGGCTTCTACGACTAGCATTGATTAATCCAAATGGTAGAATTAAAATCGTGCTTCGCAGTCAATATCCTGGTCGGATTTCATCCCCCGCAAAGGTTGATGTCTTGTCGAAAAATTTAGCGGGGGCATTCATCCGACATTTTAGGTAAACTGAAGATTGTTTACTGATTTATTCCCTCCTGATAATTGTCAACGATGAGATTAATCGGGAGAATTAGCAATATTGACGGCCAAAATTTATGGAATCCGCCTATTTTATTCCCCGTCTAGTTATCCCCGTCGGTGATCCCGCCGGAATCGGCCCTGAAGTGGTGTTAAAAGCGATCGCCGATTCCCTAATCTCGTCTATTTGTCAGATTACTCTAATCGGCACCAGAACGCTTCTCGAAAAAGCCTATCACGATCCCCATCTCCTCGATCGCTTTTCTCTGATCGATTTGCCCTACAATCAAGAAAAAATCGTTTGCGGGCGTGGGGATGCCCATAGTGGTGAAATTAGCTTTCTTTACCTGCAAGAAGCCATAAAACGCACCCTCAAGGGCGAATTTGATGGTATTGTCACCGGTCCGATCGCTAAATCCTGTTGGCAGTTGGCAGGTTATGATTTCCCCGGTCAAACGGAGGTTTTAGCTACCATGGCGGGAATTAACCGTTATGGGATGCTATTCGTCGCTAAATCGCCTCAAACCGGCTATAACTTACGCACTCTCCTCGCCACTACCCATATCCCCCTGCGAGAAGTTCCTGATGCTCTTAACCCCGATCTGATGACCCGAAAATTAGACCTATTGATCGAGTCTTTAAAGCTAGATTTCGGCATCGATCGCCCCAAAATCGCCATATCCGGCCTTAATCCCCACAGTGGCGAAGCGGGAAAACTGGGAAGGGAAGAAAAAGACTGGTTACAGCCTTGGTTGCAGTCAATGGGACAAAAATACCCGCAAACCCAATTAATCGGCCTTGTCCCCCCCGATACCCTTTGGGTGGAACCCGGACGCGCTTGGTTTAGCGGTGCAGGGCAAACCGCCGACGCATATCTGGCATTATACCACGATCAGGGTCTAATTCCCGTGAAATTAATGGCTTTTGACTGTGCTGTTAATACTACCATCGGTTTACCTTTTGTTCGCACCTCTCCAGACCACGGGACGGCTTTTGATATCGCCGGTCTTGGCATCGCTAGGGCCCAGAGTATGCAAGCGGCGATCCAATTAGCGATCGAATTATGTCAGCAGCGGGACAACCGGAGAACTAAACTAGAGATATAGCCCTCGATAGGAGACAATTGGATATGGGTATCGCTTCAGTTAACCCTGCCACGGGAGAAATTCTCAAGACTTTTACCCCTCTAACCTCGGAGGAATTGGCGGCGAAATTGGCCCTAGCTGAGGCGACTTTTCAGCAGTATCGCCGCACCGCCATCAGTGAACGGGGACAGTGGTTACGGCAAGCGGCGGACATTTTGGAACGGGATCAAGTAGCATTGGCTAAAACCATGACTTTAGAAATGGGGAAACCAATCAAATCAGCGATCGCAGAAGTCCTCAAATGTGCCTTGGTTTGTCGTTTTTATGCCGATAATGCCGCCGGTTATCTGGAAGATGTGCTGATTACCACCGATGCTAGTCGCAGTTTTGTCCGTTATCAACCTTTAGGGGTGATTTTAGCGGTTATGCCCTGGAATTTCCCTTTATGGCAAGTATTTCGCTTTGCTGCCCCCGCTTTAATGGCGGGAAATGTCGGCCTACTCAAACACGCTTCTAATGTCCCCCAATCAGCTTTAGCGGTGGAAAGAATTTTATTAGAAGCCGGTTTTCCCGAAGGTGCTTTTCAAACTCTCTTGATCGGGGCCGATCGCGTTAGTGATTTAATTAACGATGAACGGGTAAAAGCCGCCACTTTAACCGGTAGTGAACCGGCGGGGATGAGTTTAGCAGCCGCCGCAGGAAAACAGATCAAAAAAGTGGTTTTGGAGTTGGGAGGTAGTGATCCTTTTCTCGTTTTAGATAGTGCCGATATCGAGGCGGCAGCGGCTACGGCAGTGACGGCGCGATTGTTAAATAATGGTCAGACTTGTATCGCTGCTAAACGGTTTATTGTCATGGAAACTGTCGCCGATCAATTTGAACAGTTATTAGTGGCTAAATTCCAAGCTTTAAGAGTGGGTGATCCCCTCGATGAAACTGTTGATATCGGTCCTTTGGCCACGGTATCGATCGTCTCGGAAATTGCCCATCAAGTCGAAAAAACCGTCGCTATGGGTGGTAAAGTCCTTGTGGGGGGTCAACGTTTAGAGGGAAAAGGTAACTTTTATCTACCAACGATTTTAACCGATATTCCTGTCGGTTCTCCGGGGGAAAAAGAGGAATTTTTTGGACCGGTGGCTTTACTATTTCGAGTCAAAAATATCGATGAAGCGATCGCTTTAGCTAATGATAGTCCCTTTGGTTTAGGTTCTAGTGCTTGGACGAATAACCCCGCAGAAATTGAGCGTTTAATTACCGAAATTGAGGCCGGTTGTGTGTTTATTAACGGTATGGTTAAATCCGATCCTCGCTTGCCCTTTGGGGGTATTAAACGTTCTGGTTTTGGACGGGAATTAAGTGTCGAAGGTATTCGCGAATTTGTCAACGTTAAAACTGTTTGGATTAAGTAAACCAGTAGGGTGGGTTAGCAACGCGTAACCCACCACCATAACCAAAATCACCCACCACAATTGTCGGTGCGTTACGCTATCGAAGAGCGCACCCTACGGATTAAAAATATATATGCCGCGCATTTTTGATAATATTGAGTCCCATTTATTGCCAATTTTACAGAAAAGTTTATTAGCAGCCCAAGGGGCTGATTTTTGTGTGGGTTATTTTAATTTGCGTGGTTGGCAGTAACCTTTACACCTTTAATACCTTTGACCTTTATGATGAGCTAAGGCCATTTGATCATAAGAAATGGGTGATACTCTTTTTAATCTTTGTCCTCACTAATAGATAAAAAAACAACAAGAAAGGGAAGAGAAATTAAAATTATTAATAAATAAATCAAAAAATTTAGGTCTCGACTATTATATTTACAAAAACGAAATAACCCATTTTCAAATTGATTCCACAATCGGTAAATTCACCTCAAAGCTGAGTCAATTTTTCTAGATTCAAATCTTACTCTAAGTTTCATTTTTAAAGTATCTAAACTTGTGTTAATAAACCTTGGAAAGTGAAAAGATACATTAATAGGTTCTCACTAAGGATTTATTGACACTGGCTTCAATTTGATAAATAGAGGAAAGGACGCTACCTTGATGATTATTGACTAGATCATATTTGACTTCTTGTAAATAATTAAAAATGGCATCCCGCAGAATTGGTTTTTCAATGTTTACCGTGTGCTGATAGTCCCATAAATCCCAAATTATCAAACCAATTCCCACGATTGGATCTATTAATTCTGCCCCAAAACTACTCGCTACTGCTCCACCAGTTTTAGTGGCAATTTTCGCCCCCGTTTTTCCCGCTAGGGACAAATAAACTGTGCTGCCCACTTTCATCACTGGGATCAGAGATTTAACTCCCAAAGCAGTGGCACCACCGACTAAAAGTTTAATTGATGTGTTAGAAATATTGCCCTCGGTATCTTGAATTGTTATGGCTATATCACCAAGATAACGATCCCATTTGCCTTGGGGAATTTGATAACTGGCCTGAATATTCTCTAATTCATTGCTTAAATTACTGACATATAAATTAACGGCATCCCTAGTAATTCTCTCTAGACGTAATTGGGCCTCTTGGGGACGAATTACCCGTTTAGTAAACTCGGTTTGAATAGTTTTGGTCAAATTTTCTGCCACCACCTGTTCCGGGGGTGGATTATCTGTATTGACCCAGTGAGCGATCGAGGAGTATAATCCGCTTAAAAAGGCCTTACCCTCAAATTGTTTTTGATTGAAATAGTTAAAATACCAAGGCAAAAAACCCTGATCTACTCTTGTCATCAACTCCTCCACCCATCCCTCAATTTCTCCTAGGGCAAAGCTTTGAGAATTGGCTCTCGCTGTCTGTAAAGCTTGGCTAATTTCTCGATCGATTTGACTGTTAGATTTTTGGGGTATAGTGATGGGAATCTCTAGGTTAGTTTCGGTAGCAACCTTAGTTTTTAATGGTTCGTTGCTGGCAGTTCCTAGCCAAATTTTCCCTAAAAGAGGCACGATAACCACTAGAACAACTATAGCCCAAATTAACGGGGTTATCGCCTTAATCAGTTGACTGATCGCCTGAATGCGGTTAGTTTTTTCACTATACTGAGGTGGCTCAATATTCTCTTGTGAATCTGGCCTGGAGTTCATCAGCTAACCTACTTAAAATTATTAGATCATCGTTCTCGAAAAACCGCAGAAACCCCAAATTTCTGAGCGGTAAACTGGAGAGGCCATTATCGGGCAAAAGACAGCCAATACCCGATAAATATCGGCAATTTTAGCGAATTTCTGCCTTCATCCGCTCAAGGGTTTGCTGCATTTGGTCGAACATCATTTGCGGAGTCATGCCAAATTGACCTAATTGGGTTTTTAGCTGTTCTACGGTCATTTGGGCGGAAAAATCCTCAGATAACTCGAAACGCTTCATAAATATCTTGTAGCGTTCCATTAACTCCTCCATCCTATCGATAAAGATGATTTTACCCTCTCGATCGAATTTCCCGTACTCGCTGCCCAGTTGTGTGAGAGACTGGTAATCCTCAAATAGCTGTCTAGCTTCCTGTTGAACCACTTCTGAGTCAAAGAATCCCATAATCTTAAAACTGCTTATCATCGATAGTTATTCTCCCCCCTATTTTATTTTAGCCGGGGAAAAAGTCTAGCTGCAGCCGGTTTACGGATTACCGTATTGGGGAAATCGAGCAGATCACAAACGACCTCTCGTCGCAGTTTAACCGTTGCCCTAGGGAGTAATTTAAGATTAAAAGTGAAAAATCAAAAATTGTCCTTTAACTGCTCCACAGTGGCTATTTCGCTAAATTTGGGCTGCAGGCTCTATAATTTGCCAAAACGACGATGACGACCCTGATAATCTTTTAAAGCGCGGTGAAATTGCACTCGATCGAAATCGGGCCAGAGGGTGTCAGTAACATAGATTTCCGCGTAGGCCATTTGCCATAGTAAAAAATTACTAATTCGCATTTCCCCACTACTGCGAATTAACAGGTCTGGGTTAGGAATCCCAGCAGTATAAAGATACTGTTCAAAGAGAGATTCATCGATCGCTTCTGGGGAGACTAAACCCTGTTGCACCTGACGAGCGATCGCCTGACAAGCTTGCACGATCTCCTCTCGGCCACCATAATTAGTAGCCACCGTAAATTGAATACCGGAATTTTTGCTAGTTTCTGCTTGAGATTTAGCAATTTCCCGTCTTAAAGACTCTGGCAAGGCTGATAAATTACCAATAAAGCGAATTTTGACATTTTGCTGCATCATTTCTTCTAATTCCCGCCGCAAAACCCGCTCGAATAGAGTCATTAAAAACTCTACTTCCTCCAGGGGACGACCCCAATTTTCCGTCGAAAAAGCATAAGCAGTTAAAGCGGGAATCCCCCAGTCGCGACAACAGCGCAGCAAGTCTTTGAGTGCATCTACTCCCCGTTGATGGCCCATAATCCGGGGTAAACCACGATTTTTCGCCCAACGACCGTTCCCATCCATAATCACTGCGACGTGCTGAGGCAAACGGTTTTTATCTAAATCCGTAGGTAATTCTGGTGATAAGCTCGGTTTAACAGTCATTTTCTATCTTTCGGGGTTGCGCTGGGCGAACGGGAGAATTTTTCTAAGATTAGACGACCTTTTAAGCCAATTGTACGCCCTAAACGTCCCCAACTCGGTGCGACCACTTCCCCCTCTCCCGACGGAGAAAACTTCGCTTCGAGCAGCTCTTTTAGTTTACTACTGGTTAAAGGCCGATCCAAATTACCCCCCGACGCGAGGGAAATCGAGCCAGTTTCCTCAGAAACCACAATACAGATACAATTATCTAGCCTTTCGGTAATGCCCATGGCTGCCCGATGACGGGTGCCTAATTGCCTAGAGGTACTGCGCTCCGATAGGGGTAGAATAACACCAGCGGCCACCACTCGATCGCCGCGGATAAAGACGGCCCCATCGTGCAGTAAAGTTTTAGTTTGAAAAATAGTTTGAATTAATTCCTTAGATACTTCGCCATTTAGCGTCACCCCCGGATTGACAAACACCTTGGTGTCGAGATTGCCACTGGTTTCTAATACCATCAGCGCGCCGGTGCGATTTTGAGATAGATCCTTCACCGCGTCCACTAACTCATCAATGACATTATCGGTCTTGGGAGTGGGGGAACTTTTTTTAAATAATTCCCACACTTGACCTTTGCCCAATAATTCTAAAAAACGGCGGAATTCTGACTGAAAAATCACAGCGATGGCCACGGCCGACCCCAAAATCAATTTTTCTAGGACTAACCCCAGCAAGCGCAATCCTAGGGCATCGCTAATCACCGAGGCCAGCATTAAATAGATTAGTCCCCGCACCATCCAAAAAGTACGCCGCTCGCCGATAATTAGCAGCAGCATATAGGTAAGGAGGAGAACTAACCCAAAGTCTAGCAATGACAGACCATGGCTGAGAATCCAGGACAATAACCGGCGAGGGTCCAGAAAAAAACCCGACATGGGGGACAATGGCGATGAGGTTTACATCAAGGAGAGTCGAGTGGGTAGGCGGTCTTGACGCAGCAGAGCCGCCAGATTTTCCCGTTCGAGGATCAGATTAGCTTCTCCATTTTGGACAATTACCGCCGCCGGACGGGGTAAGCGGTTGTAATTAGAAGCCATACTGTAGTTATAGGCTCCCGTGGCTAAAACCACTAAAATATCCCCCGGGTTGGTTTTCGGTAGCGCAATATCCTTAATTAGAATATCGCCAGATTCACAGTGTTTTCCAGCTATTGTCACCACTTCCTGACATTCTTGACTCATTTTATTGGCGACCACGGCCCGGTAAACCGATTGATAGGTAATCGGTCGGGGATTGTCGGACATTCCGCCATCGACGGCGATATAGGTGCGGATTTCGGGGATTTCTTTGCGATTACCCACTGTATAGGCCGTTACGCAAGCGGTGGCAATCAGAGAACGTCCCGGTTCGGCAATGAGCAGCGGATAAGCGATACCTCTTTCCTGACAAGCTTTGGCCACTGCTAAGGACACCGCTTGCACCCATTCCTCGATACTTGGGGGGTCATCACTTTCGAGGTAGCGAATTCCTAAACCACCCCCGACGTTTAATTGCTGTAGGGGTAAACCCCGTTCTAAACCTAATTTAAACCAATCTGCCAAGACAGCGGCTAAGTCTTGGTGGGGTTGACGTTCAAAAATCTGGGAACCGATGTGAGCGTGTAAACCCAGACAATTCAGCAGCGGATGAGCTAAAACATAGTCAAATACCGCTTCGATTTGATGAGGGTCAAAACCAAATTTACTGTCTAAGTGACCCGTGCGAATATATTCGTGGGTGTGGCACTCGATGCCGGGGGTTAAGCGCAAGAGGATCGGAATAGGGGTATCAGGACGGTTTTCGCCTAATTTAACCAGATTTTCTAACTCTAGCCAGTTATCAACGATAATAATGCAGTTATGCTCGAGCGCATATTCTAACTCGGCGCTCGATTTGTTATTACCATGAAAGTATATCGGCACAGCGGTTTTATTGATCTGGTCTAAAGCGGTTAACACCGTGTGAATTTCTCCGGCCGACACCACATCAAAACCTAATCCCTCCCTAGCGACCACGGCCGATACAGCCAGACAATTCCACGCTTTCGAGGCATAAATTACCCTAGATTCTCCGGGATAATGAGTCTGGAAACCTTGCAGGTATTGACGACAGGCAGTGCGGAGGGTGACTTCATCGACAATATACAAGGGTGAACCGAAAAGTTCCACTAGGGTGGTCACATCACAACCACCGATTTCTAGACAATCGCGGTTATTAACCTTGGCTGTCAGGGGGAACAGGGTTTGATTCGGGGATAGACAATCTTGATAGGCTAAATATTTTTGTCCGGAATTGTTGATTTTAGGTTCAGTTGATAGCATGAGCGGTGTTTTTTGTCAATAAATCGATAAATTTTGTTACAATCTCCGCGCATCCCCGATTCAGTTGAGGGAATTTTGACCGTCGGTGATCTAGATAACCAAAATAGTTCTCTCTTTCAGTGTACGATCAACGACCCGCTAAAAATCCCTTTTTTGTCAGGAAAAAATCGAGCAGCCACCCCGAAATAGTGGTAATAGTATTGAAGGAGTGGTCTTAAAAGTGATGATATGACTGACCAGAATGGCGTGTTAGTAGAAGAACAAAGCGAGGATATTACCCGTAAGATGAGTCAATTAGCCACCGAGTCGCCGAAAAATCAATTACAGATCCTGACACAATTAGCCGGAACCGGAGAAGGTGGCCTAACCGTATTGAGAGATTTTTTATTAGCCGAGCGCCCCACTCCTGTTAATCTGGTGACAGGTAAGGCTTATCAATTGCTCTATCAAGATAATAGCGCTCAGAGCCAGGAATTTTTAGCTAATTATTTCCCCACGGGTATTGTTCCCCTCGATAGTGCTAAAGGTATCGATTATCGACTTTTACAGGAATTATTGGCTAAACAGGATTTTCAAACTGCCGATAGTCTCACCCGTCAAAAACTCTGTGAATTAGCAGGAGAAGGAGCAATACAGAGGAAATGGGTCTATTTTACGGAAGTGGAAGCTTTTCCCAAGGTTGACATTCAGACTATTGATCATCTTTGGTTAGTTCATTCGGAAGGAAAATTCGGTTGGTCGGTGCAGCGCAAATTATGGCTCGGTGTCGGTCAAGATTTCCCGAAACTCTGGCCGAAAATTGGCTGGAAAAATGGCAATAATTGGACAAAATACCCGCAGGAATTTATCTGGGATTTAAGCGCTCCCGTCGGCCATTTACCCCTGTTAAATCAACTGCGCGGGGTGAGAGTGGCCGCCTCTTTATTCTCCCATCCCGTCTGGAGTGAAAAATAGATTGAGAACACTGGGGCCGGCTAGGGTATCATCTTTCTACATTTTCGGGACAATTTCCTCTAAGGCCGCTTCTAGATTAGGATAACGATAGTCAAAACCGATCGCTTGAGTGGCTTTTGGCAGCACTTCTTGACCTTCTAAGACGATTTTTGCTCCTTCTCCCAAGAGAATTTCCAGGGCAAAATCCGGCACTGGCAACCAAGAAGGACGCTTCATTACTTCCCCTAAAATCTGACAGAATTCTTTCATCCGGACGGGATTGGGTGCAGTAGCGTTGAAAGTACCGTTAATTTCTGGGCGATCTAGACAATAGATAATTAAATTAATTAAATCATCCCGATGAATCCAAGAAAACCACTGACGACCGCTGCCAATCGGACCGCCGGCAAAAAGTTTGAAGGGTGGGATCATTTTCCCTAAAGCACCCCCATTGCCTAAAACAATACCCGTGCGAAGAATGACTAAACGAGTGCCGTAATCTTTAACTTTTTGGGCGGCTGTTTCCCACTTTTTACAGACATCTGCTAGAAAATCGCCACCGGGAGGGCTATTTTCGTCAAAACTAGCGGTTTCACTGGTTCCATAGTAACCGATCGCCGAGGAGTTAATTAAAACTTTCGGTTTCTGGGCGGCAAGTGCGGTCGCAACGCGCTCGCTACGCGAGATCGCCTCGACAATTTTCTCGGTGCCGATTTGCCGACTAGCGACGATTGCTCGTTTTGCTTCACCGGTCCAGCGTTCCGAAATCGGTTCTCCCGCTAGATTAATCACTGCGTCACATCCGGAAATCTCTTTTTGCCAATCCCCCGATTCTGTGGCGATATAGGGAATAATCTCTATCTTAGGATAGATTGACTTTGGGTACATTCTTAGGGCTTTATCGGGATTGCGAGTCAAAATTAGGATGTCATCGCCGCGATCATAGAGTTTGACCACCAATCGACTACCTACAAATCCCGTCGCCCCAGTAATCGCTATTTTCATGGTTTCTTGACTAAATTTATCCTTATTTTAGCTGGTTTTTAACTATCAGAATTCAGGAGTTGAGAGTTGGGGTTTTAGGGTTTTAGGGTTTTAGGGTTTTAGTTGAAATTTCCCCATTCCCCTATCTCCCCACACCCCACACCCCACACCCTACACCCTACACCCTACACCCCATCACCCCACTTCTCACTTATCCTGATAACCCATCCCGTTAGCTGCCGCGTAACGATTCATAAAGCGCATAAAACGCTCCCAGTGTTCATCGGTGATTTCAAAACCACATTCTACCCGTTGAATTTCATCCCCTTCATCTCCTCCAAAAATAAACTTAGTCGAGTTGGGAATAACTGTAATCACTCCTTCCTCATCGGTGAGACGGAGATCGCCGTAGGTACGGGTGGTGAAACTTTGGAAACGTTCGATCGCTTTCAGGGTTTTAAAAGTCATCAGGACATTGCGAATCCCAGTACTTTTATTTTTGCGGAGACTAACACCGCTTAATTCTTCTGATAAACCGACAAAAAACTCGATCGTGGGAGTGGTCATAGGTGTGGGTAGAAAATTTTAGTTATTGATTTTTTCTTAATTACTTTTGAAGGGAAAAAAGTAGTTCATGATTACTAATAAAGTAACCATGAACCGAAAAACAAGCTATTCCGCTTCTCCACCTTGGATTTTGAGGAGGAGAAAACCCCAAGCTAATCCGACGAGGACGAGAACGATCGCCACGATCGGCCCATTAAATAACATACTTTCCGCGGTCATGGTGATTGCTCCTGAGCCTACAATAATCGATCATATAGATAAGTGGTATTTTAACCCACGAAGGCGATCGACTGCAGCCGGACTGGGGCAAAATTGAGGGGGAAAATCGGCAAATAAATTTGAGAACTTTCCTAGTATATACGTTCTAACAATCCTCAAGGAAGGATGCTCACCCCCATGCTAGATATTTTTAATACTATCTTTATATTTTTTGTCGCCACTTTGTGTTAATCTCTTATCTGCTTAATTCTCCACTTATCCTGGGAAAATTAAGTATTGATAACTATTGGTGATGACCGGTAAAAAATCATTTATGCTCAAGATTAAGTTAATATTATTTTTAGGTTTGTTGCTGCTGAGTTGTCAATCGACTAATCTCAATGGTAATAATAGTTCGATGGCTCAGATTACGACTGAGAATCAAGGGCAAATATTACCGATCACGGCCAAAGCAGATATTAATGGTGAGATGATTGAGTTAGAAGTTGCTCAAACCAGCGAACAACAGGCCAAGGGTTTAATGTATCGCTCGTCTTTGCAGAAAAATCGCGGTATGCTATTTCCCTTTGCACAACCTCTGGTGGCCCGGTTTTGGATGAAAAATGTCTCGATTCCTCTAGACATGATTTTTCTAAAAGATGGTATAGTGAAAGCAGTTTTGCTCAATGTCCCTCCTTGTGCTGTGGATCCTTGTCCTGTCTATGGGCCAAACACCATGGTTAATCAAGTGATCGAACTAGCTGGGGGTCGAGCGAAAGAATTAGGAGTGAAAGAAGGAAATAAAATTAAGATTGAGTTTATCTCAAGACCTTAATTTTTGAAAATGGTGTTAACTTTCTTATAAAAAGTGTCCCTTGTCTGGAAATATAAGTATGGCTGTTATAAGCTATTACGCATTTATACTGTTTAAGATATAACCATATCGATTAAGATTTTTATAGTCTATCAAGTTATAGATTGAATAATCTTTACCCTTGCTATAGATTAAACAGAGACAAAATTCTACTGGAGCTAACGGGACTATTTGTAAGAGAGCCAGCGATTTTTAGAAAAGCACTCTCTATCATCGAGATAGCTTAGATACAGAAAAACGGTCCCAGGACTAACTGTCCTTGAAACCGATCAGGTGGTGTTTTATTGAAATTACGAGATATACTATTGAGGAAAAAGTACCCCCATGTCCACGATTGCCTATTCCCAATTCCGACAATTTCTACAAGAGGAATTGTCCCTTCCCCAAGAATCGATCGCTATGGCCGAGCGCTCGATCCAATCTGATAAAATTCATTTACCGATGATTCTCTGGCAGTACGGTTTAGTGACCTTGGAACAATTAGACAAAATTTATGATTTTCTCGAAGAGGTAGTATAATCTTGCAATTGCTCACTATTGACAAGGAGAATAATTGCCATGGTTGCTCATAGTTTCTGGCACAATTTGAAAATTCCCATCTTAAAAACTACCAATCATCACTTGAGAAGTGGGTTTAAATAACCCACTTTTTTAATAGCTATACAATTGAGAATTATCGATTAACTGTTCAGTCCATGAAACCCCATGACCAATTTGCCAAAAATTACCTTGAACAATTACTTTCTCCCCTGGGAACCGTCGAAATCAGCAAAGAAGTCAGCGACGAAACCCGACAGATAGATTTATTTTTTTCCCCCAATCCCGAACCCAACCCCGATTATCT
>NZ_SFBV01000282.1:0-19919 GCF_007095585.1 Microcystis sp. M_OC_Ca_00000000_C217Col | reverse complement strand
GGAAAACCTTTTTTTCCTGGTATCTTAGCATGACAATTCTGGTAAAATCGACTAATTGATTGCCAGGCTCTATCAGCAGCCGATTGACGAGCTTGAGAGTTTAATTTATTAACCCAAGGGGTCTCTTTATTGTTAGCTAGTACCGCACAAAGTTTTTGGAGATCATTGCGGGTTGTACCCTTATGCGACCGCCAATAACGAACACAAGAGTTACGCACAAACTGAGAAGTTTTAATAGCTTCATCAAGCCGTTGATATTGCTCTGGTGTTCCGTTTTTTAGCTTGGCTTCTACGACTAGCATTTAACAATCCTCGACCATTGGATAGTTTAATTATAACACAGTTTACCCATAGATAGTAGTATTAAATCGATGCTCTGCGGTTTATTTTCTGGTCGGATTTCATCCCCCGCAAAGGTTGATGTCTTGTCGAAAAATTTAGCGGGGGCATTCATCCGACATTTTAGGTAATGCTTGATCCTTTGATAATGTCCTCTATGTAGTGCTGGCTGAATAAATCTAAAAGCCTTATCCAACAAGGTTTTTAGACTTTTTTTTTCCTCAAAAAGTGCCGACCATTGGAGGGATCGGGGGTAAAATTTAGGTACTTTTTCCCTGAAAATTAGGTAACTGACTACCTCAAAATCGGTAAAACCCTACACCCCACACCCCACACCCCACACCCTGCCACCACGAAAAACTTTTTCAGCAGACCCTATGTATGAAGTGGAGGGCATAAGTTCGCAATTTATCCCCTTTTTTGCGAAGATTTAGAGTTCACAGTAGGCGCAAACAATCGCTTGGAAACCCTGCTCTGATCCGCCTAAAGCTTGAACTGATTTGAGCAGGTGTTCGGCTAAAGTAACCCCTGGTAAATCCCACGGTAAATCTTAGTCATTCTTAATGCAATGGTTCGCCAAAATCAGCCTTGGCAGCTGCCTGACAATTTACAACCTTGTCCCTAGAGATTCACACTCCTTGTTATCTCTAATCAAGGGTTGCGCTTGCTTTGGTTTAACCTGAGCGGCTTAGCTTTTCCTGCGCTTTTTTCCGGCTTGAGATTTTGAGTTTTACGGCAACTGCTTGAGTTTTTTTGAATTACCCCTTGACCATCAAGACAGTCGCTACGTTCATCTTATATTTAATTCCACCCACCGACTTATCTAAATTGAGCGAGCCAGTAATGCTATGATCAAAAATTAATTATCTTGAGATGGTAATTTTTTGTGTGATGTTACCTTTTTTACTACCCATTGCCCAAACTCCCCCTAGTGTAGAAATAATTCGACCGGCCCAGGTGCGTCCTTTACCGAATCAACTAGATCAAGTTCCTGTTTTTAATAGCAATAGTCCCGAATTATTGCTAGGAGAAGGGATTTTGCTTTCGACTTTTCCCTCCCAAGAGAAAAGTTTTCCCTCGGCCCATTTAAATTATGCTTTTCAGGGACGCTTTGATATTTTTGCCCACCATATAGCGAGGGGGAGTTTTCCCGATAATTTACGCACCCTTTATCTGGGTATATTACTCCACAATCCCAGTCCTAATCCCGTGACTGTTAAAATTTTGCAGGGGGCCAGTTATTTGAGTCAACCCGATGCAGCTTTTATCGATTTACCTGCACAAGTGGAAAATAATCAGGGGACGGTTTTTGCTGGGCCGGGAAGTCGGGTAATGGGGGATATTTTAATGGGGCAGCGTCAGGATATTTTTCCCGATAGGATTATTATTCCCCCTGGGGAGAGTTTTATGGTCTTAAATGCGGCGATTCCCGTGCGCGATTTGACTCCCCCTTTAAACGGTAGATCCACTTATCTTCGTCTGGAAAGTGACGGTCTTCTCTACGCTGCTAGTTTAGCTCTTTATGCACCCCTAGATGAAAATGGGCAGGAAAGACCACCAAATCTGACAGAATGGCAAAATTTGCTGGAAAAAGGCGATTTATCGACTCCGCGCGATCGAGCACCCACTCCTCCCCATAGTCAAGGACAGATAATTTATGGACGGGTAGCGGGGGTGTCCCAAGGTTCAGCTTGGCCTGCCCGATTGGTCGATCGAGCTTCTTTATGGTTAAATATTCCTGATTCTGGTCAATCTATAGCCTATGGGATTAGCACCCTACCCGGAGGCAAACTGGGAACGGAACAAAATCAAAGTGCTAGTATGTTAGTTCGCTATCCCGATACGGCCTATCAAGCTCATGGTAATTACGGTGTGGAATATAGGTTAAGTTTACCTCTATTTAATCGAAGTGATGAGGCGAAAACGGTGACTATTGCGCTAGAAACACCGATTAAAGAGAATATTATTGGGCTGGGTTTGCGTTTTCTCGATCCGGCTGCTCCACAAGTGTTTTTTCGGGGAACAGTAGCCGTCAATTATAGCGATGATCAAGGACAGGCACAAAGCAGATTTTTTCATCTCGTCCAAAGACGCGGACAAGAGGGGCAATCTTTAGTGACTCTGACTATTCCTCCGGGGGATTGGCGTGTAGTACAGGTAAATTTTTTATATCCACCAGATGCTACTCCTCCGCAGGTTTTAACGATTAAGACCGAGTAGAACAAGTTTAAAATTGGCCGTTAATGATCGCAATATTCCATTGACCGTCTTGGTTGGTTTCAAAGGCAATTTGGCGACCATCACCGCTAATGGTGGGATTGCGGACGCTTCCCCGCAGGTTAGCGGTTAACAGGGTTGCACGGGATCTGGAACGATCATAAACCATGACATCACTTTTACCGCGTTCGCTGGAGATATAGGCAATTAAACGACCGTCAGCATTTAAAGATGGCTGATCTTGGCTAGAATCGCCACGATTTAGGTTAGGAAGATTAACTAGGCGCTTTTCTTGCAGATCGAATAAATATATACTACGACGACCGGAGCGATCGGAAGCGAAGGCTAAATAGCGACCATCAGCACTATAACTGGGGAATTGATCGGGAGCAAAACTATTTAAACCACTGGCGGGAACTTGAGGAGTGATCAAAAGAGGGGAATTACAGCCACTTATCCCCGATAACAGCCCAAAAGAGGCCAAAAATCGCCCCAGCCAGACAAAAAAAATTTTTTCTTTCATCTTGACTTTTGACCCCAAATGTGCTAGTAACTTTCTTCCTTGCCGACGGTTTTGAGGGTAAGTAGTTGATTGCCTTGACTGAGACTATCGGCGATCGCTTCTCGAATCGGCAGGTCAATACTGGTTTCTGCGAGGATTTCTTGGGCTTTTTGCCGCAAATCTGCCCCGGTATCGGCATCTACTTGGTCTAGATCGAGTAATTCTTGCGATAGCTGTTCGATCGAATTCAGGTTAGTCATAGCTCAGGCTCCCAACAAGCTTAATTACAATCCCATGGTAAAGAGTATCCCTCTCTACCATGGGATTTTTTGGCTTTAATTCAGGATTGATACCAATCCAACTTTAAAAACCCTCTTAAGTAAGTAGTTATAATTAAATCGAAGATAGATTTTGCCTCTGATCCCCCCTGCCCCCCTTGATAAGGGGGGTGCCGATCCCCCCTTAGTCCCCCCTTAATAAGGGGGGCATCTGATAATTTTTAACGCCTACCTACTTATCAATTGTTTCCCCCCTCTCCCCTCTCCCCTCTCTCTCAAAAAAATTTTCCCAGAGGTGCTTGACATAACCCTGATGATGAAGTTACAATCAGAATTGTCGCAAAAATGGGATTGTAGTTCAATTGGTTAGAGCACCGCCCTGTCACGGCGGAAGTTGCGGGTTCGAGCCCCGTCAATCCCGTAGAAATTTAGGTTAAAGTCGCCCATGCTTGGCTATCCTGTAGGCAGTAGGATAAATTAACAGAATCCTACTGCCTAGATTTGTTCTAATTTACCGATAAACCAGCATTAGCTTGAGTATAATCGGGTAATTCAATCTTTACTGGTTGTACCCGCCAGATTTCCTCGCAGTATTGCCGAATCGATCGATCGCTAGAGAATTTACCCATGCGGGCCACATTAAGAATTGCTAAACGACTCCAATGTTCTTGATCTTTATAAGCGTGACCGACTCCTTCCTGACAGTCGATATAGGACTGATAATCGGCCAGTAACATATAGGGATCATCGTAGATAAGATTATCCACAAGCGGACGGAATAAACTACTATCACCCCGGCTAAAAAATCCCGAACCAATGAGGTCTAATACCGCCCGCAATTCTTCGTTATGGTAATAGTATTCTTGGGGATTATAACCAGCGGCTTTCTTAGCATAAACTTCCTCAGTTGTCAAGCCAAAAAGAAAGAAATTTTCCGCTCCCACCTCTTCACGAATTTCGATATTTGCCCCATCAAGAGTGCCGATAGTTAAGGCACCATTCATGGAAAATTTCATATTACCAGTTCCCGAAGCTTCTTTCCCAGCTGTGGAAATTTGTTCAGACAAGTCGGCAGCTGGATAAACCCGTTGACCGAAGGTGACATTATAATCGGGTAGGAAAACCACTTTTAAACGTCCTCCAATCGTCGGATCATTATCGATCACTTCTGCCACAGAATTAATCAATTTAATGATTAATTTCGCCATAAAATAACCCGGGGCTGCCTTACCACCAAAAATAAAGGTACGGGGGGTAATATCGAGATTGGGATTATTTTTGAGGCGATGATAGAGGGTGACGATATGTAAAACGTTGAGATGTTGCCGTTTATATTCGTGAATGCGTTTTACCTGCACATCAAAGAGGGTACTAGGATCAACTTTAATGCCGACTTTTTTATCGATATAATTGGCTAAATCTGCCTTAATATCGTATTTAATTCGTCGCCAAGAGTCCCGAAATCCTCCATCATCCACATAGTTTTCTAAACCGCGTAAATCCTCCAGATGCTTAATCCAATTTTCGCCGATTTTTTCTGTAATCGCAAAAGTCAAGCGGGGATTACTAGAAACTATCCAGCGCCGGGGAGTAACTCCATTAGTTTTGTTGCTAAACTTTTCGGGAAAGAGTTCATAGAAATCGCGCAGAACATCTTTTTTCAGTAATTCTGTATGGAGGGCTGCCACCCCATTAATTGCCTGGGAACCCACACAGGCAAGGTGAGCCATACGGACGTATTTTTCGCCGCTTTCATCGATTATAGATAAACGGGACATTTTGCCATCATCATGGGGATAAATAATGCGAATTTTATCCAAGAAACGATGGTTAATTTCGTAGATAATTTCCATTAATCGCGGTAAAAGACGACCAAAAATACTCAAAGACCATTTTTCTAAAGCTTCTGGCAAAAGAGTATGATTGGTGTAAGCGAAGGTATTTTGAGTAATAAACCAAGCTTTATCCCAATCGAAATGATGCACATCAATTAACAAGCGCATTAACTCGGCTACCCCGACGGAAGGGTGAGTATCATTCAATTGTACCGACCATTTTTGATTAAAATTATCGAGACTGGGGTTCTCATGTAAGTGAATACGAATCATATCCTGTAGGGAACAGGAAACAAAGAAATATTGCTGTTCTAAACGTAGTTCTTTGCCTTGAATTGGTTCATCGTTAGGATAGAGAACTTTACTGATATTTTCCGAGTGAACTTTATTATCCACCGCACCATAATAATCGCCGCGATTAAAGCGACCAAAATCAAAAGATTCACAAGCTTCTGATTTCCATAGACGCATAGTATTAGCGGTGTTAACTCGATAGCCGAGAATTGGGGTATCGTAGGGAATTCCTTTGACTACATAATCGGGAATCCAACGACTGCGATAATTACCATTTTCGTCGGTATAGGATTCGGTATAACCGCCAAATTTTACCTCTACTCCCGCTTCTGGTCGGGCAATTTCCCAGGGATTTCCATACTGTAACCACTTATCGGTTATTTCTACCTGCCAACCGTCGTGAATTTCTTGATCAAAGATACCAAATTCGTAGCGAATACCGTAACCAATAGCCGGAATTTCTAGGGTAGAAAGGGAATCAAGATAACAGGCAGCTAAACGACCTAAACCACCATTTCCTAACCCCGGTTCTTCTTCCTGGGCAATTAATTCTTCTAGTTTTAATCCCGATTCGCTGACAGCTTTCTCCACCTGTTCGTAGATACCGAGATTGATTAAATTATTGGCCAAATGGGGACCGACTAAAAATTCGGCCGAGAGATAACAAACGGTTCTGACATCTTTTTTTAGATAGGTTTGTTGGGTGGTCAACCAACGCTGCAATAAACGATCACGGATGGTATAAGCTAAGGCCATGTAAAGATCGTTTTTGCTGGCTAATTCCGGTAATTTACCTTGAATATAGAGTAAATTATCCCTTAAAGCCCGTCGGATAGTTTCTGTGTCTAATCCCGTTCTGTCATCTTCGATGATAATCGGACAAACAAAAGTTGACTCTGGAGATGGATCCATAGGAGTGTTTTGACTAAAAATCGACTGCTCTTAGTCTAAAATAATCTGTACTCAAATTTTATCAAGAAAAGCTTAAATCTTGACTAAGATTAAGGTATAGTAATGATGAAGTTAAGGTGATTAAGTTTCAATTACCGATAGGAAGCGAAAACAGGGGAAAGTTTGAGCAATGCGTGCTTTTGTGACGGGTGGAACGGGTTTTATCGGGGCGAATTTAGTGCGATTGCTTTTAGTCGAAGGCTACCAAGTGCGCGTCCTCGTCCGTCCCCAGAGTAATCTCAGAAATTTGCGGGGTTTAGACGTGGAAATTGTCCGGGGTAATTTAAATGATGAGAACTTATTTAAATTAATGGTCGGATGCGAAGTTCTCTTTCATGTAGCGGCGCACTATTCTCTCTGGCAAAAGGATAGACATCAACTCTACCAAAACAATGTTTTAGGTACAAGAAATGTGCTAGAATCGGCGCATTTAGCGGGAGTTGCCAGAATAGTTTATACCAGTTCTGTGGCGGCTATTGGAGTTGGTAAAAAGGGTGAAAGTGTCGATGAAACTTATCAAAGTCCCGCCCATCAATTGGTGGGTTATTATAAAAAATCAAAGTATTGGGCAGAACAGGAAGCATTGAAAGCAGTGCAAAGAGGACAGGATATCGTTATAGTTAATCCTAGTACGCCGATAGGAGCCTTTGATCTTAAGCCTACACCCACTGGCGACATTATTCTCCGTTTTTTGCGGCGAAAAATGCCCGCTTATGTGAATACGGGATTAAATCTAATTGATGTGCGCGATGTGGCCTGGGGACATTTATTAGCTTTAGAAAAGGGAAGAACTGGCGAAAGATATATTTTAGGTCATCAAAACACTTCTTTAAAAACCTTGTTGACAGAATTAGCCGAAATTACCAGCATAAATGCTCCGAAAATTGTTTTACCTTTTTGGATTCCTTTACTAATAGCTTGGCTGGATGAAAAAGTTCTTCCTGTCTTCGGAAAATCGCCCTCTATACCCCTTGATGGCGTGAAAATGTCAAAACAGTCCATGTACTACGATTCCTCGAAGGCACGGCAAGAACTGGGCTTACCGCAATCGCCGATTAGACAAGCTTTAGCTGATGCTATCGATTGGTTTCAAACCAATGGAGACATTACTTATTAAGACTGGGTAGGAAAGGAAAAAGATGGCCTCAATTGTGCTGAAATGCTTAAGTAGTTAGGTGTTAAAAGTTGTCAGACACCCCCCTTATCAAGGTAGTAGGGTTAATTCATGAATCAACCCTACTATGAATCAACCCTAGGGACAGGGGGGATCAGACGCAAAATCTATTTAATAATTCATCTAGGAAAACCTGTTCTTGCTAAAATAACTCCAATTTTAAGCGCAATCATCCCCCCAAGAACACTGCCCAACCAATAAATTAAACCGAAAGTCAAGTTTCCCTGCTCTAAAAACTTGTTTACCTCCAAACTATAGGTAGAAAAAGTTGTATAGGAACCACAAAAACCCGTGGCAATCATCAATCCTAATTCTGGGGCAATTATACGAATATTTTCCTTAACCATAGTAAAGATATAGGCAATAATTAAACAGCCAGAAACATTGACAAAAAATGTCCCAAAAAATCCCCACTCTTTACCGAAGATACTGTCAATTAATTTCGCAATATAAAAACGACTTAAAGCCCCAAAAATAGCCCCAATTGCCACGAATAAACCATAACGACCCCTGAAAAAATTCATGCTGTCTCTCCTGCCCTTCAATAGTAAATAAATTGGAGAATTAAGTAGCTGGTTATAATTAAATTTAAAATGGATTTTAGGTTCGATCCCCCCTTAATCCCCCCTTGATAAGGGGGGCATCTGATAGTTTTTAACGCCTACCTACTTAACCTAGAAAAAATTGGGCAATAGCTGCCCCGATTCTCACGGCAATCAATCCGAAAATGATACTAGCAACGGCAAAAATAAGACTGAGAAAATTTTGTTGATTGCGCCAGAGGGTCAAGATATCTAAACTATAGGTAGAAAAGGTGGTATAAGCTCCTAAAAATCCCGTTCTAACCATTAAATCTAGTGAGTGGGAATAAAAGGAAAAACTGGGTAAAATAGCCCAAAAAAAGCCGATAGCTAGACAGCCAGTTAAATTAATAATAAAGGTTCCATAGGGAAAGCGCAAGCCGAATTTCGCTTTTGTCCATTCGGTAATATGATAACGAGATAACGCCCCTGGAACCGCTCCTGCTGCAATTGCGAAAACATCGTTCAAATCTGACATTGTTTCTAATTTTTTTGCTATCTTTGCCTAGGCTCTATGATAATTGATGCGGTTATCGATCGCATGGCCGATATTTTCAGGAGTGTTATTGTCAAGGACAACCTGACATTCAGGATAAACGTATGAAAATTCAACCGCGTAAACGTTTTGGACAACATTGGTTAAAAGATGAATCGATACTCGATCGCATCATCGGCGCTGCTAATTTACAATCAGAGGATCGGGTATTAGAAATCGGCCCTGGTACAGGCATTTTAACCCGTCGTCTTCTCGATGGCGCTCAATTGGTTGTCGCTGTAGAAATCGATCGAGATCTATGGACAATTTTAAATAAAAAATTTGGCCAACAAGATAACTTTCATCTCATCCCAGGCGACTTTCTTACCCTTAAACCCGAGCAACTGCCGCCAGTTAATAAAGTAGTGGCTAATATTCCCTATAATATCACCGGTCCGATCCTCGAAAAGCTGCTCGGTTCGATCGCCCATCCCTTCACCCCCCCTTACCAGAGTATTACCCTCTTGGTCCAGAAAGAAGTCGCCGAAAGATTAGTCGCTGTCCCCTCCACCAAAGCTTACAGCGCTCTCAGCGTCCGCATTCAATACCTTGCCGATTGTCAATGGATTTGTGATGTCCCCCGGCGAGCCTTTTCCCCACCTCCCCGGGTGGATTCGGCGGTAATTCAGCTTTTACCCCGTGTTTTCCCGAAAAATGTCAGTAATGCGGCCTTTTTGTCCACTTTAATTAGCTGGGGTTTTGCCAACCGGCGCAAAATGTTACGCAATAATCTAAAAAATTGTCTGGATAGCGATCGATTAAGCCAAATCCTGACACAATTAGAGATTAATCCCCTCGCTCGCGCCGAAGATCTCAGTTTATCGCAATGGATTGACTTGGCGGAAAAATTAGGTCAATTGCCAAAATTTTAGATTTTTTTTCTTGACAAATGCACAGTTATACCCTTCTAGCCCCCGCTAAAATTAATTTATATCTAGAAATCGTTGGCGATCGCCCTGATGGTTTCCACGAGTTAGTCATGGTGATGCAGACGGTGGCATTATGCGATCGCATCACTCTCCGGCCGAACGGATTGCAGGAATTCCGTCTCTTTTGCTCTCATCCCCTCGTCCCCCAAGATAGCAGTAATCTCGCCCATCGCGCCGCCACTTTGATGGCGAAGGAATTCCCCCGCCTCTTTGCCAATTACGGCGGCATCGATATCACCATCGAGAAACATATTCCCGTGGCTGCCGGTTTAGCGGGGGGGTCCACCAACGCGGCGGCGGTGTTAGTCGGCATCGATTTAATCTGGGAATTAGGCTTAACCCATCCGGAATTAGAAACTTTAGCGGCAAGATTGGGATCGGATACTTCCTTTTGTGTGACAGGAGGAACGGTTATCTGTACGGGAAGGGGAGAAATTCTCGATCCTATCGCTCCTCTGACTGGATTATGGGTGATTTTAGCCAAATACGATCATTTATCCGTTTCTACACCCTGGGCCTACCAAAGCTATCGGCAAAAATTTCAGGATACCTATCTGTCTTCTCCAGAGGAGTTCCATCACCGTCGTCAGCAGGTGAGTTCCGGGGCTTTGGTACAAGCGATCACCCAGAAAAAACCAGCCGCTATAGGCAAATTTATCCATAATGACCTCGAAAAGGTGGTTTTACCCGAATTTCCCCTCGTAGCCGAGTTAAGACAGGTTCTAGGGGATTTAGGCGGTTTGGGAACGATGATGTCAGGCTCTGGCCCGACGGTTTTTACTCTCTGTTCATCTCAGGAAGTGGCGGAAACTATCGTTAAAGAGGCCCGGGAAATTCTTGTCGCTCCCGATCTACAATTTTGGATAGCTCCAATCACCGATACAGGCATTCAAGTGACTTGATAAAATTAAAATTGACCGCTTTTACCAAGATAACCAAACTCGCGGAATAATTGCCTCTCGATCGCTCATTTCTCGCCTTAAAATTTGCCAAACCTGCTGAAACCATTGTCGCACTTCACCGCTAGAATTACCCCGATAACGACATAAAAGACCATCTCCTAAAGTGCTAGTAACTCCCATCTCTCCTTCTAGGGAAAAATCTCTCACTTTCTCGATTAAATCTCTTCCCACTGGTTGACCGATATAAACTAAAGTACCGATCATGGCACTATTATTTAAACCAGAAAATCCCTCGATCATTTTACCACCCAACAGGAAGGAGCGATCGAGCCATAAAGGTTGTCCCGATCGCCAAATTTCCCAATTAGAATGCCATTCTCCCGCTAAAAATTTCTCGCCTCGCGCACTGCGACCAAAACGGGTAATTTCCCATCCCAACCAACTGCTATTTTCCCCTAAATCCACTCGTAAATGTTGGCGAAATACCGCACCATTAAAGATAATTGTTTCTTGGGGTAGCCATTCTAAACTGGCATTGTCATCGATTTTAATCTCGATTAATTGCTGGGCCATCTGACCGTTACTATGGTAAACTTTTCCAGCAGAAGCAGTGGTAATCAGGGCATTAGTAGCGGCTTGGAGATGAATTTTTTGTTGAAGAATATCACCGCCAACTATTCCCCCCGCCGTATGTAAAATCACCGTATGACAAAGATTTTTTCCTTCAGGATAAAAGGGTCTTTGTACTTTTAAAGGGGCGGTAGCATAGACGTGATTAATCTCGGTTGCGAGATTTTTTTGCTTGTAAATTAGTTCTAGGTTTCCCTGCCACATTATTTATTGATCCTCAGTCATGTTTTCTAGAAATTGCCGATAATTTTCAGGACTGAGATTAATTTTAAATTCTATTTGCTGTTCTTTATCCCTGAACAGTAAAATATATTCACTTTCCGATTTTTTGCCAACTAGGAGAGGATTTTTCATCTCGAATTTTTGATAAACTAGATGGGGTTTCGTCACCCGAATAACTAAACTAGGTTGGGATTGGGGATAAATATATAATTGCTCCCGTTCCCGATCTAAAATTAATTGTTTAGGTGTCATGCTTCTTTCGTCAGCAAAAGTAGATTTATGCCAATAGAGGGTAATCCCGCGAATTTGGGGCATTTGGATGCTAAATTTTTCATCAAAACCTTGCTGCTCCCAATTAATATCTTCCAGAGAGCCAGTATCGGGAATTAAACGCTGTTGCCAGAAGACTTCCTTAAGATTTAAATCTTGCCACCATTGGCTAATAATTTGGAAATTCTCCAGATTATCGGGGTTGGGATTGGCACTTTGCCAGAGGAGAGGAGTAAGCATTTTCGGGGAATTTTTGCGCTGGGAAAATCAGGTTAATAGTCTTCGCTGGAGTTAAGGGATCATTAATCTCAATCATCATCGATTCTTGAGCTGCCGATAGGTCCATGATATTAACTCTCGATCGCATTTTTATTTTATCCTAAATTATCGGGGGAAAAACTGCTAAAAGTGGTCTTCACTGGTGATCGCCAGCCACCAGCCTAGAAAACTGAGGGAAGATCAGATAGATTGGGATATAATTAACTAATAAAGCTCTGTATGATCCCAAAAACTAGAATTGTTTTAATATGAACCAGCCTAGACTATTATCTTTTACCCTCGATGGTTGGGGTGTGCTAGGTGGTCCAGTTTCCCTATCCCTAGTTAACCAAGTTGGGGTATTAGTGGGGAGAAACGGTGCGGGGAAATCCGCTATCCTAGAAGGATTTGAAGCCATCTCATCCTGTGCTATGGGTAGATCGATCGTATCTCGGATGATTGACAGTGATAGCATTCCCTCAATTTTGCAGGTTGAAATTCTAACACCGACTAACCGGCGCTTAGGATACAGGTATGAGCTAATCATCCCCTTTTCTATGGACGATCTAGATACAGACATAGACGATACCACTAACGATAATTCCTTGGAAAATTCCTTTTCTTGGAATGATTCTTGTCATTATATTGATGGAGATCAAGAACTTCTCTGGAAAACCGAATTTGGACTAACAAGCTTTAATAATAATGGTGAGCCAATATTTGCTATTCTTGGCAATACTACCTCGCTGCGACAGTCAAATGTACCTGGAAATTCATCGCTAAATTTACCTCCAGAAATGAAGTGGGTTTATGCTATTTTAAAAGGGATTCGTCTTCTTGGCAAAGCTCCTATCCGTCGCACATCAAGGCGACAGCCTTCCTTACTAAAGGTGGCAAGTAAGAAGGTTTCTACCAGTCGATTTGATCTAGCAGATACTCTAGCTCGGAGAATATTTTCTTGGGTAGGTACGGATTATTTTGATGAACTAGAAAATGTTTGTCAACGAATAGGACTTGCCAAGAAAATCACTGTGCAGAAGTTTGTTTTGAGTGAGCATTCTGGACAGACAGACCAAGGTAAAGACGAAGAGTACATCGCTTCAGTATTATTAGATGGAGTCAATATTGGATTACTCTCCGATGGCACCTTGCGAGTTTTATCAATTCTTATCGAAATAATTGCTCACTCTCCTAATGCAACAACCATAATTGAGGAGCCAGAAACACAAATACATCCCGCAATGTTAGCAAAATTATTAAATGAAATTAAATCCTATACTTGGGATGAAAATTTAATTATATCAACTCATTCACCACAAGTAGTAGCTTGGACAAAGCCAGAAAATATTAGCTTAGTTTATCGTAACCAGGGACGGACAAGTGTTAGGAAACTAGAAGAAGGAGAGATTGAAAAAGTTGTCGAGTACCTCTGTGAAGAAGGAGATTTAGGAGACTGGATTTACAGTGGTATTCTCGATGAGTAGTAACTTGATCGCCATAATTGCCGAAGATGAGACGGACTGCGATGTGTTTCGTCAAATTATCCATCGCGTGCTGGGGACAAATACTAGGACAAAATCTTGGGCATCTAAATCCTCTAGTACATTAAAGAGAAAACTGTCAGCAAAACTTAAAGTGATGACAAGGGAAGGATGTGATGCTTTTATCATTGTTCATGATTTAGATCGTAATCCCAAGAATAACTCTCTTAACGATGAAAAACAATTGCGAGATCACTTAGAATTAAGCTGTTCTAATATTAATGGTATCAGGAAATATATCTGCATCCCAATAGAAGAATTAGAGGCTTGGTTTTGGTCTGATCCAGAGGTGGTTAAATATGTGGGACGAGGCAAGGGAAAAGATCACCCAAACCCTCACCTAATTATCAAACCGAAAGAAAAATTGATCCAATTGTCAATCGGTGAAAATAGAAAACCCCGTTATAGTACCAACATGAATGTTGAACTGGCCGAAAAGCTAAATTTAGAACTTTGTGCCACTCGTTGTCCTTCTTTTAAAGATCTTCTCGACTTTCTGCAATCTCTGTCAAGAGGATAGCAAACCATTAACCCCCCCATCCCAGCCAAGAAACCTGCGAGCGCCGCCTCAAACCCCAAAAAAGAGGGATTTTATGGTAAAATAGTCCTACAAATGGGCATATTCTGCACATCAAAAGGGTAAAAACCCGATTTTTAGCGAATTTACTCACAAAAACGCTTTTTTTGCCTTGTTATTGGAGTTAACCCCCCTATGACCGCCGCCCAGGATCATGTCGTCCCCACAGACTTAAGCAATGAAATGTCCCGTTCCTACCTAGAATACGCCATGAGCGTCATCGTCGGGCGCGCCTTGCCCGACGCTAGGGACGGACTGAAACCCGTACACCGGCGCATTCTTTATGCGATGTACGAACTAGGATTAACTCCCGATCGCCCCTTCCGCAAATGCGCTAGAGTCGTCGGGGAAGTATTAGGAAAATACCACCCCCACGGAGATACTGCCGTTTACGATGCCCTCGTCCGCATGGCCCAGGATTTCTCCATGCGCGATCCCCTGATTAACGGTCATGGTAACTTCGGATCGATCGATAACGATCCCCCGGCAGCCATGCGTTATACCGAGTGTCGTCTGCACACCCTGGCCACCAACGCCCTACTACAGGATATCGAGTCAGAAACCGTCGATTTCGCCGATAACTTCGATGGTTCCCAACAGGAACCCGTGGTTTTGCCCTCTAGAGTCCCGCAACTGCTAATTAATGGCTCATCGGGCATCGCCGTCGGTATGGCCACCAATATCCCCCCCCACAACCTGGCCGAGATTATCGATGGAACCGTTGCCCTCATCCATAACCCCGATCTCACCGATACGGAATTACAGCGTTATATCCCGGGGCCAGACTTTCCCACCGGGGGGCATATCCTTGGTAGAGACGGCATTCAGGAAGCTTACACCACCGGCCGCGGTTCCATTACCCTGCGGGGAGTCGCCACCATTGAAACTATCGAACAAAGGGGAAGACCCGATCGAGATGCTATTATCATCACCGAACTGCCCTATCAAACCAATAAAGCGGCATTAATCGAAAAAATCGCCGATTTGGTCAATGATCGCAAAATAGACGGTATTTCCGATGTGCGGGACGAAAGCGATCGCGACGGCATCCGGGTAGTGATCGAACTGAAACGAGATGCCTATCCCCGCGTCGTCCTCAACAATCTTTATAAACAAACGCCCCTCCAGTCGAATTTTGGGGCGAATATGTTGGCATTAGTCGATAACGAACCGAGATTACTGACTTTAAGGGAGTTTCTTCGGGTTTTCCTCGATTTTCGCCTAGAAGTTATCACCCGTCGTACCCGTTATGAACTCCGCAAGGCCGAGGAAAGGGATCATCTCCTTCAGGGTTTACTAATTGCCCTCGCTAGTCTCGATGCAGTCATTGCCCTAATTCGCAGTGCTGCCGACACAGCTAGTGCAAAAGAGGGATTAGTGCAGAATTTTGGTCTTTCGGAGGTGCAAGCGGACGCAATCCTACAAATGCAGCTGCGACGGTTAACTGCCCTAGAATCGGAGAAAATTCAGCAAGAACACGGGGAATTACTGACAAAAATCGGCGATCTTCAGGATATTTTAGCCAGAAAAGAACGGATCGACAGCATTATCGAGGAAGAACTGCAACAGATCAAAACGATTCACGCTACCCCCCGTCGCAGTCATATTGAACAACGGGAAGGAGAAATCGCCGAAACTGACTTGATTGCCAACGAACAGGCCTTAATTCTCGTCACTGAACAGGGTTACATCAAAAGAATGCCCGTTAATACCTTTGAGTCCCAAAATCGGGCGACAAGGGGCAAAGCTGGCGCGAAAATGAAAGAAGACGACGGCATCGATCACTTTATCACCTGCCGCGATCATGATAGCGTCCTCTTTTTCACCGATCGCGGGGTTGTCTATAGTCTCAACGCCTATCATATCCCCACCGGTTCCCGTACCGCTCGCGGAGTTCCGATCGTGCAACTGTTAGAGATTCCCAAAGGGGAGAAAATCACCTCGGTGGTGGCAGTCAGCGAGTTCAGCGAGGATAATTACCTGATTATGCTCACACAAAAGGGATTTATCAAGAAAACCGCCCTCGCTGCCTTTAGTAATATTCGATCGAACGGTTTAATCGCCATTTCTCTCGAAGACGGTGATCAACTGCGTTGGGTTCGCTTGGCTAAAGAGGAAGATAGCGTCATTATCGGTTCTCGTCATGGGATGGCAATTCATTTTAAGGCCGATAGTCAACAATTGCGCTCCTTGGGAAGGGCAACTAAAGGCGTAAAATCGATGAAATTGCGCTCAGGTGACGAATTAATCAGTATGGACATCCTGCCTAGTCAAATTGTCGCCCAAATCGCTGAATCTAACGAAGAAGAAACCGAGGACGAAAGCGAAGAAATTAACCCCGAAGTGGCTAATAACGGCCCCTGGGTGTTAGCAATTACCATGGCAGGACTAGGAAAACGGGTTCCCGTTACCCTCCTCCGGCTGCAAAATCGGGCGGGATTAGGAGTTAGAGTGATTAAATTCCGCAAAAAGAACGATAAATTAGCGGCTCTGCACGTTGTTAACCCCAACGAGGAATTTATGATTATCACCGAAAGGGGTATTATCATCCGTCAATCCGTCGATGCTATTACTCCCCAATCGCGATCGGCCGGAGGTATCCGGGTACAAAAACTCGATGAGGACGATGCGATTGCTGCGGTGGCCCTAGTTCCCCCTAGTGATGCGGAGGAATCTGAAGACATTTAGATTTGCTGGGAAGTGGGGAAATGGGGAAGTGGGGAAATGGGGAAGTGGGGAAGTGGGGAAGTGGGGAAGTGGGGAAATTGAACTAAAACCCCAAAACCCCAAAACCCCAAAACCCCAAAACCCCAACCCCCAACACCTAAAACCTTCCTGCTGCCTTCGTTAAAATTTGGGGTTAAAACTGAAAAAAGTGCATTAATTGGGAGATTTCCTGAGCGTCTAGGGATAAACGCCCTTTAAAATCCACAATATTCTTAAATAATCCCTGTTCTTCTCTATTTTTAATAATGGCAGCTGCCAAATTATCGCTGATTAGGGGTAAGGTGGTTAACTGCTCGATCGAAGCGGTGTTAGGATTGATTTTAGGGGGTGCGAGGTGACTTTCGGGACTATAATAGGCAAATTCTAGAATCGGTTCCCAAGCTTTCAATCTAGCCACAGGAACACTCAAAGCAGCCGCTAGATCTTCGAGACAAAGCAATTCTACCCCCATACCCAACAATTCCACCAACATCCGCGCTTGATGGATGGATATCCCCGGCAATCGCAGCCAATCATCCACACCCGCTTGACTGACATTAATTTTAATGCCCAATTGTGCCGCCATAGCGATCTCATCGAGGGAACGAAAGCGATAATAGGGATCATTGCTAATTTTGGCTTTTAAAGGGTTAAAAGTGCGCCCTAACCAGTTTTGCGGTGTCATTGTAGTAATTGTCGCCGTTTTTCTTCAAATTCGTACTCAGAAATCAATCCTTCTTGCCGGAGGCGCTCTAATTCCCTTAAAGCTGCCCCGATCGCCTCTACTTGTTTAGGCTCTAAACTGGGGACAGTGGCAGCAGCGGTGGCAGTGGGAAAATAGTTAGCCAAAAATTGGTTATCTTGGATTAAATACCACACTGCATCGATCGCGCAAGCCACCCGGGGAATCGGAGTTTGCCAAAGGAGAAGATAAATAATTCCCCAGAGAGGTTGGCCAAGATAGAATTTATGAATACCGGCGATAGGAAAGGGTAAAGCGAGAATGCTACCGATAAAAGCCAAAAAAATCGCTAATTTACGGCTTTTGGGCTTACTTAATAATTTTTCCACCAGAAGCATGACACCTGTTCGAGATTGATTTTAGCCTGATCTGAACCTTCTATTCTAAAATAAGTAGGGAGGCACAATTATTTGTAGGATGGGTTAGCGGTAGCGTAACCCATGCGGCCGTTGGGTTTCATGCTTCAACCCAACTTACGTTCATCTTATATTTAATTCCACCCACCCACTTACTCTTTGGTTCTAAGTAGGGAGACACAATTATTTGTAGGATGGGTTAGCGGTAGCGTAACATAATCTGGCGTTGGGTTTCATGCTTCAACCCAACCTACGTTCATCTTATATTTAATTCCACTCACCCACTTAACATAGGGATAAGCAATGACTACCAGAATCAAGGAAATCTTTCAGACAGGACAACCGGATCAATCCGTCACCGTGCAGGGTTGGGTGAGAACAAAACGAGAATTAAAAGAATTTACTTTCCTGGAAGTTAATGATGGCTCATCCCTAGCCAACTTACAAGTTATCCTCGAACCGACTTTACCCGATTATGAAAATGTACTAAAGACAATTAGTACAGGAGCGGCGATCGCTGTTTCGGGAAATTTGGTTCCTTCCCCGGGTAAAGGGCAAAATATCGAGTTAAAAGCGGCCGAAATCACCCTTTATGGTGACTGTCCTGCGGATTATCCCCTACAAAAGAAACGTCATTCCTTTGAATTTCTGAGAACCATTGCCCACCTGCGAGCAAGAACCAACACCCTAGGAGCAGTAATGCGGGTTAGAAACGCTTGCTCTACCGCTATTCACAGTTTTTTCCAAGAAAAAGGCTTTATTTGGGTACATACTCCTATTATTACCGCTAACGACTGCGAAGGTGCGGGGGAATTATTTACTGTCACCAGTTTAGATTTAAAAAAACCCGCCAATTTTGCCGAGGATTTCTTTGGTAAACGGGCCTATTTAACCGTCAGTGGACAATTACAAGCGGAAGTAATGGCCATGGCCCTATCTAATGTTTACACTTTTGGCCCGACTTTTCGCGCCGAAAATTCTAATACTTCCCGTCATCTGGCCGAGTTTTGGATGGTGGAACCGGAAATGGCTTTTTGTGACTTGGAAGGAGATCAGGATTTAGCGGAAGCTTTTCTGAAATATATCTTTAAATTCGTTTTAGAAAATTGCACCGAAGATTTGCAGTTTTTTAACGAACGTATCGATAAAACGGTGTTAAATACGGCCGAGAATATCGTTAATAGTGAGTTTGGCCGGATTACCTACAGCGAAGCGATCGAGTTATTAGAAAAAGCCGATCGTCAGTTCGAGTTTCCGGTAGAATGGGGCGTAGATCTACAGTCAGAACACGAACGTTATCTAGCGGAAGAACTATTCAAAAAACCCGTGATTGTCACCAATTATCCCAAGACAATCAAAGCTTTTTATATGCGTCTAGATGACAATAATAAAACCGTTTCCGCTATGGATATTTTAGCACCCAAGATCGGCGAAATTATCGGTGGTTCCCAACGGGAAGAACGATTAGATGTATTAATCCAAAGAATGCAGGAACAGGGAATGAATCCCGATGATTTGTGGTGGTATTTAGATCTGCGTCGCTACGGTTCCGTTCCCCACGCCGGTTTTGGTTTAGGATTCGAGCGTCTGGTACAATTCATGACGGGAATGACCAATATTCGCGATGTGATTCCTTTCCCCCGTACCCCTTTAAGTGCCGACTTTTAGGTTGATGTCTAGAACCCACAGGAGAAAGGAGGAATGTAAATATTTATTAAATTGTAGCTTAGGCTACAGTATTAGAGTAGAAAATGTGCTTTGTTTTGTTGTCCGCCATTGGTGTTGGGTTGGGCTATTGCTTGACCTAGCTACGAGGGGGAACCTACTACGTTCTTTGTCCCCTTTCTCCTGTAACAGTCCTTGATGGGTTTGTCTGAGTTTAGCCTGATTGATAATGATAGCGAGCTTGTAAAAAATAAACCTTATTTCCCGTGACTTTATAAACCAAACGATGCTCTAAATCGATCCGTCGTGACCAAGTGTCGGCAGCAATATACTTAAGAGGTTCGGGTTTACCCAATCCTGTAAACGGATCGCCATCCAAAATATCTGCCACTAAGTCTAAAATTTTATCGCCTTT
>NZ_SFBV01000281.1:0-2734 GCF_007095585.1 Microcystis sp. M_OC_Ca_00000000_C217Col | reverse complement strand
GTCCCCATTTACCGCCAAGATTACCAATTTCTTGACTGACTCTGGTAATTTGGCGATCGGTTTTTAAAGATTGTTCTTTGAGAATCCGCTCGGTTTCTTGAAAGCGTCGCTCGGTTTCTTGAAAGCGTCGCTCGGTTTCTTGAAAGCATCTTTCTGTCTCTTTTTGAGCTTCTACTAATTCGGCTAATAATCGCCAAACATCATCGGCGGTGGTGGTCATATTTTCTCCTCTGAATTAACTTGACAATAACCTGATTATATCTTGTTTGAAGGATAGACTCTGATAGCAGATAATGAAATAGTAGCGATTTTTTTTAATATGGCGGATCGCAATTGTCAGTCGAAATGGCTATCGATCATAGGAATTGGTGAAGATGGCTTAGAAGGGTTAAGTTCAGTGGGACGAAGTCTGCTTTCTTTAGCATCAGTTATTGTCGGTGGTGAACGTCATCTGGCAATGTTACCCCCAGAGGATCAACGGCAAAAACTGCTCTGGACTTCTCCCATTCAAGACTCTGTTAACGAGATTATCCGCCTTCGTGGTCAATCTGTCTGTGTTTTGGCCAGTGGTGATCCCATGTGCTACGGAATTGGTGTCACCCTCACCCGTCAGATTCCCCTGGAGGAAATGACGATTATTCCCTCTCCTTCTGCCTTTAGTCTTGCCTGTAGTCGTTTGGGTTGGTCCCTGAGTGAAGTGGAAACTTTGAGTTTGTGCGGTCGGCCCCCGGCTTGGTTGAATGGGGTGCTTTATCCCGGCGCTAAACTGCTGGTACTGAGCGCTGATGCCCAGACTCCTGCGATCGCTGTTCGGCTGCTCAGGAAGGGAGGTTTTGGCGAAAGTTCCATCACGGTTTTAGAACATCTAGGGGGAACCCGAGAACGCCACATTCAAGGCATCGCCAACGATTGGGAGTTTACAGATCTGGCAGATTTAAATGTCATCGCCATTAGCTGCATCTCCTCCCATCCCCCCACCCTGGCGCCGCGCCTTCCAGGACTGCCGGATTCTGCTTACCATCATGACGGACAGTTGACAAAAAGAGAAGTTCGTGCTATTACGCTGAGTAGATTGGCTCCCCTACCCGGACAATTGCTCTGGGATGTGGGGGCGGGTTGTGGTTCCATTGCCATTGAGTGGCTGCGGAGCGATCGCCGTTGCCAGGGGATTGCGATCGAACATCATCCCACCAGATTACAATACATTGCCGATAATGCCGCCGCCCTGGGAACGCCCCACCTGCAAATCGTCGCCGGAATCGCACCGAGCGCCCTGGAAGATTTACCGCAGCCGGACGCTATTTTTATCGGTGGCGGTATCACCACACCCCACCTATTGGAAACCTGTTGGTTAGCCCTGCGCCCCGGGGGTCGTCTTGTTGCCAACACTGTTACAATTGAAAGCGAATTAGTCCTCTTGCAATGGCATAGTAAATTAGGAGGGGAACTGCTGCGAATTGGCATTGAAAAAGCCGAACCAGTCGGCAAGTTTTTAGGTTGGAAAGCCATGGCCCCCGTAACCCAGTGGACTGTTCTGAAACCGAGATTGTAAATCCTTGATTTTCTCCTTGATTTCTCTTGCAAAAGTTGTAGATAGAACTTTTTGGCTATTCTTTTCCTGTCTAATTAGTTAGGTGTTAAAAATTGTCAGATCTCCCTGATCAAGAAGGATCAAAGCCCCCCTTATCAAGGGGGGTTGGGGGGATCAAAGCCCCTTAATAAGGAGGGATCAAAGCCCCCCTTATCAAGGGGGATTGGGGGGATCAAACTTCCAATTACTCCACAAACTCCCTCAAAATTACTCAAAACTTCTTGATTAGTAAAGCGGATTACTGTTAATCCATAACCTGATAAAATTTGGGTTCTTTCTAAGTCATAGTTCTGAGCATCTTCACTATTATGAATATCACCATCAATTTCAATCACTAATTTTAATTCGGGGCAATAAAAGTCAACAATAAATTGATCAATCGGTCTTTGACGATGAACTCTATATTGAAAATTTTTTAAGTATTCATACCAAAGTTTTCTTTCAGCTTTGGTCATGTTTTTACGGAGTTCTTTGGCTCGTTCTACGAGTTTGGGATTGTAGGGTAGATGATGATGATTGGTTAATTGCATAAGCTTACTTTCTGGTTAGTCATGTTACCGTACTTAGCCCCCCTTATCAAGGGGGGTTGGGGGGATCAAACTTAACGTGATTGCAGTTTTATTTATTAAAAAAAGAAAGATTATTTTTCAACTAATAAGTTTAGCATATATAGCGTTTTCTGTTCGCACGAGGTACATTATTAATGTTGAAAAGCTTAATCAGCAAAGGTTTAACTGTGCCACCCAGGGGTGAGAACCGCTATAATATCCCTTATCAAGGAGTCGTAGGCGGGGGGATGAAACTTAAAGCGATTGCGTTTTTTTATTAAAAAATCAGGTGTTATTGTTGATAAGTTTTGCTGTTAGCAGGGGAATTTTGGGGGGCAGTTTTGAGGTTTGATCCCCCCAACCCCCCTTGATAAGGGGGGCTTTTTACTGGTTTAAGATGATTGGTTAATTGCATAGGTTTGATCCCCCCAACCCCCCTTGATAAGGGGGGCTTTTTACTGGTTTAAGATGATTGGTGGCTCTTCTGGTTTTCGTGTGTTAATTTTTGTTATGAATTAAAGCAAGCAAACAGCTTAAGTCGAAGATGTTCAAAATTGGTAAATCCATAACTCATTCTTTTAATAAGCTTTATTTT
>NZ_SFBV01000280.1:0-17804 GCF_007095585.1 Microcystis sp. M_OC_Ca_00000000_C217Col | reverse complement strand
AGACTTAGCTAGTGGTGAACAGGCTCCTGTGGCTCTGACCGCTCCTGCTATCAATGGTTAATTCCTAGTCTGAATGAAAAGGCACTCCCGCGAGGGGGTGCTTTTTTGTTGTTAGAATTATGATATAGCTCAATGTTAAATGGAGTTAATTTTATGATATCCCCTCAAATTATTGAACTGGAACAAAAGTTACGAAATTTTTCGTTTGAAGATAAACAATGGTTATTAGAACAGTTACACAAGCATTTAGAAGTTTTAAAAGAAAATGTAAATAGAAAACAGGCCAAAGATTTGATTATGGAAACATTAAATGAGGTTCAAAATATGCCCGATAATTGTTATCATGAAGTTTGGCAAAAATTTGATGACGCTTGTGTGAGAATTTCAGGAAACTTAGAAGAATCTGATTTACTATGATGTTTGCTCAAGATTCACCTCTTGTTATTCTTGATACTTCGGTTTTTCTTTCAGCTTTGTTAAGTAAAAATCCTAACAGTGTGCCTTGTCAAATTATTCGTTATTGGAGAGAGGGTAGATTTAAGTTAGTTATTTCTCCTCAATTATTGGAGGAATTGGTTGAAAAACTATTAGTAAAAAATATTGACAGAAATGATATTAAGGATATTTTAACGGCTATTTTTTATACTGCTATCAAAATTCAAGGCATTTATCAAGCAACGCTACTCGATCAGGTTGATCCAAATGATAATATGTTTTTGGCAGCCGCTTACGAAATAGGTGCTGATTATCTAGTTTCTTTAGATAAAAAACACATTTTACCGCTAAAGCATTATCATCATACACAAATTTTATCGCCAAATTTATTCTTACAAGTCTTACAAAATAGTTAAAGATAAAAATGCGATCGCATTTATTTGTAAAGAGATAATCCTAATCGTTAGGATTTCTTTTAAGATAGGATTTAAACACAGGATTAATAGGAAAATAGGACGAGGTTTCTGATGGTAATTTATCCAGTAAACAGCGTCTCATTAATGACTGAATAGCTGCCCAAAATTCAGAAGTAGATAAGTCAAGATTAGCAGTTTTGGGAAACTTTTCTACCGCTTCAGTTTGATTAGCTAACCAGTGTATCACCTTTTTTTCTGTTGCGGATAAACGCTGTAAATGACATTCGATCGAGTCTTCTATATCTACTAAATAAATTTCATTTTTCATTTGTTCTAAAAATAAGGATACTTCTCCATCAAATAGTTCAATAATGGTTGAGGAGATGATATTTAACCAGTTAGGATGACCTTGATAAAGTTCCCTCAGTTCCGTCCATTTCTCCTCACTTTTTAAACCGTATTCTTTGAAGATTTCTTCAAATTCTGTTGTTAAACCTTGCAGGTATAAAGTTTTAATTTTATCGGATTTTAAGGTGACAAAATCTCTGGGAAGTTCCCAACTAATTAAAATCAAACAACTTTGATGAGATGTGGTAGCAATTTGCTGAAAAAATTTATGATAATCCTGACAGTCGTTTAAATATTTACCTGCTAATTCCCCCGGTTTAAAAATATTCTGCACATCATCAAGAATAATTAAACAACGATAGGAGCTTAGATAATCTATTATATCAGGTAAGGGGGTTGATAGAGATTGGGCGAAAAACTGTTTTAGATCATCTTTGAGAGCGATTAATTGAGGAATATTTTCCAGACTGCGATAAATAATATAATCAAATTGTGGGGCAATTTCTGAAATTAATTTAAGGGTTAAAGCTGTTTTTCCAATTCCACTTAACCCATAAATGGTAATTAATCGAGTTTTATTATCTAGCCATTCTTTTAAGGTTGATATTTCTAACTTACGTCCATAGTTATACCTTAATTCAGGAGCTTTTGTTAAGTCAATTATGGGGGATTGATGATCATTATCTGGAAAATTTGAAGACTTTTTTAAGTTGTTTTCTGAATAGGGATTATTTTCTCGACAGATATTTATATGGTTATTGCCGATATTATTACAATGATAGTTAACAAAGTGATAAATAATGGATGAAGCTTTATTTTCTAAAATAGAACGAACATTAGACTTTTTTATATCTTCTTCAAAAACATCAGATAACAGTTGCCATAACTTCCATGCTTCTTTTTTTATATGGTCATAACTGCGCTGATTATCTTTGGCAATTTCTTCGTAATCTTGATGTTCCCAAATACCCTGTAAGATGGATTCTTGCAACGAATCAAGATGTTTACCAGTTTTCTCTAATACCTGTTTATCTGTCCATTCTAAAAGGGTTTGAATATCCATATAAGTAAGTGATAGAACTTTTGTATTACTGTTTGGGATAAGGGAACAGATTTTAGTTTTCTCGTTTTTTTATCAGACTAATAATCATTTTACTTCCCTCTTGCAAGAGATCAATGTATTGCCTACGAACATTTTACCCCATAAAGTCGGGAAGGCCAAACTGTCATAGCAAATCCGCCTTAGACAGTAAAGCTTGTAGTCATATTACTCGTAGGGTGCGCTCTTCAATAGCGTAACGCACCAATTTAATGGTGGTGCGTTACGGCGAATTATTAATTTTGGTTTTTTGACTAAATTGATAGCCGCCTAACGCACCCTACACCCTGTCTGATTTGTTTCCGACTGTCACCTGTTCCTTAATCGGTTAATATTAATGCCAATGCTTGATTAATAATTTGATTTTTATCGATCATAGCTTCAATTTCTTCTGGTTGATATATACCTTCAAAAGCTTCTAATGCCGCTTGTCTTAAAGCCGAAGAATAAGCATCATCTAAGGTTTCTTTTAATTCTTCTGGTGTCAGATAATTTCCTCCAGTTTTACGTCGTTGATTAATGCGTTGAATCTGTTTAACAGAATTAGAAATAGAGGTTTCCCCTGAGCGGGTACTGCGTTTTTCTGCTTGCTGTTTAATCAGATGTAATAGGACAATAATACTAAAGCTAAAAATCTTATTGAGCTTATCATCCTTACTCATTTCTGTCATTTCCTCTACCAAAATCAAGGCATCGGGAACATTGCCAGCTAGTAATAGATTTTTTAACTCTAATAATTCTTCCATTTTTTGCCTTTTTTTACTGATTAACCTCTTAATTTAGTAATTTGTCCTTTACATTAGATATTGTTAAAGTTGGAAAAACAAGCGAAAACTTTTGCCTGTTCTCTTGCCTTATTAACGAAAATTTAGCCTTGTTTCATGAGCCTTGCCCTCCTTTTTGTCACTAAATCCCACTTTATCCCACAAAAATTATTGTATCAGAAAATCCAAAATGGCCACAAATTCCCACAGACAAAACCAAAGTGAACATCTAGATTGTAAGAATCACTTAGTTTTTGGGATTTTTATCAGGTTATGAACAAGATACTAGCTAATTGTATCAGCTTAGGGATCGGATTGGGTGCGATCGGGGTGGCTGTTCCAGTACAAGCCGCCCCTTTTTTTACGGGGTTAGGGTTCTTACCGGGGAGTGTAGAGAGCTATGCTAGAGGAGTATCAGCAGATGGGTCTGTTGTCGTTGGTTTCAGCAATGGTGCTAATGGTCAAGAGGCATTCCGTTGGACACAAGCAACGGGAATGGTGGGACTAGGAGACTTATCTGGGGGTATTACCCGTAGCAGTGCTTTTGGAGTATCAGCAGATGGGTCTGTTGTGGTTGGTCGAGGCTTTAGTTCTAGTGGTGAGGAGGCATTCCGTTGGACACAAGGGACGGGAATGGTAGGACTAGGAGACTTATCTGGGGGTATTACCCGTAGCCGTGCTTTTGGAGTATCAGCAGATGGGTCTGTTGTTGTTGGTGAAAGCAATAGTGCTAATGGTGGTGAGGCATTCCGTTGGACACAAGGGACGGGAATGGTAGGACTAGGGTACTTGTCTGGAGGTGGTGCCGTGAGTGAAGCTTATGGAGTATCAGGGGATGGGTCTGTTGTCGTTGGTAGAAGCGCTAATGCTAATTTTGTTGAGGCATTCCGTTGGACACAAGGGACGGGAATGGTAGGACTAGGAGACTTATCTGGGGGTGGTTTCTCTAGCGTTCCTCATGGAGTATCAGGGGATGGGTCTGTTATTGTTGGTCATGGTGATGAGGCATTTATCTGGAATAGTAGCCAAGGGATGCAGAGCTTAAAACAGGTTTTAACTAATGATTATGGTTTAAATTTAGCGGGTTGGACTTTGATCTCTGCTCAGGCAATTTCTGCCGATGGGTTAACGGTTGTGGGTACTGGAACTAACCCCAGTGGTAATGATGAAGCTTGGATTGCTCGTTTAAATCCGCAAAATAATCCATCTGTACCGGAGCCTAGTTCTATATTAGGGTTAGGACTGTTTTCTCTGGTGGGTTTTTTGAGGAAAAAACGGTCATAATCTAACCTGACTTTGATGGGAAAGTCCATAAACTCCCTATTTTTAGCATTTCAATCAGTTAGCATCTAAATCATTAGATAAAAGGGCATCCTCGAAAAGGGGTGCTTTTTTGTTGTTCGGATGTATCGATCGAGCTACAATAAAAGGGACTTCTCTAGGCGAAAATATGGCTACAGGCATTGATATTAGCGAATTTATTGTGGCTAGTCCGGATATTTGTAATTCCCGTCCCCGGATCGCGGGAACTAGAATCACGATTCAAAGTTTAGTCATGGATCATAAAACGGGAATGAGTGCCGAAGCGATCGCTAAGGAGTATCCTCAGTTAAATCTGGCTCAAATTTATAGCGCTCTAGCGTATTATCACGCGAATAAAGAACAGATAGAGGCCGATATCGATGCTTACCGAGCCGATTGTGAAGACTGGGAATCCCGATATCGAGCCGGTGAATTGTAATGAGTCAAATCCGTCTCTACCTTGATGAAGATGCGGGTCAACGCTCGGTCCTGGAAGCTTTGCGGAATCTGAAGATTGATGTAAGGCTCTTCCGTAATTGTTATGCTAAATTAGTAATTGATTTAAGGCAACAGGCAACAGGCAATAGGGGAAAAAGATATTAAATCGATTATTTCTTTACTCCTGGAAGAAACCCGAATGATTCCTTCTCTTCTTAAAAAACTAAATTCTTAAAATATTTTGCCTATTGCCTTTTGCCTATTTTCAACTGTCAATTTTACATGACAAGTTCAGTAGAACCTTAATTATAAGCACTTACTTATAATTTATCTGGGAAAAAAGTTTAGTAATCTCACTGCAATTATAACAGGATTGGGCCGATTCAAGTCTGAATTGCATCACTATCTGATCTACCTTTATAGAATACCTCATTCGGGGTACGATAGTCAAGACATTTTCGAGGACGATTGTTAATTAAGTTTACGACTCTTTCCACCTCCTCTGGCTTAACAATTTTTAAATTCGTTCTCTTGGGGAAAAATTGTCTTAACAGTCCATTGGTATGCTCGTTTAATCCCCTCTCCCACGAATGATAAGGAGTAGCAAAATAAAAATCTGCTCCTAGTTTCTGACTCAACTCTTGATATCCACAAAATTCTTTGCCGTTGTCACAAGTAAAGGTTTTTCTTTTGTCAGGGTGAATCTCTTGGAAAAGTTTTTCTGTGACTCTATTGATTTCCGATGCGGTTTTGTTTTTGGCTAATCCTGCTCCTAAAAATTTCGAGGCTTTGTACACATGAGTAACGAGAACTCCTAGATGATTGCCTCCAATCATTGTGTCACTTTCCCAATGACCGACCAATGACCGATTTCGGTTTTCTGGTCAGCAATTGCTGGTCGCTCGCTGATATCTACACGCCCTGGAATCCCTCCACGCTTACTTTTTGCTCCATTTCGACTCTTTCTTTTTCCTCGTCCTTGACGTAGGCATTCTTGATACTTTCCACAGTCAAGGGTAGTTTTGATAGATCATTTGATAGATGGTTTCATGACTGAGAGATTCTTGACCAGCTTTTTTCAGACGACCCGCTATTTGTTCGGGACTATGATAATTTTTCAATCCTTCTTTCACCAACTCTAAGGCCGACTCGCTGACATTTTTAAAGGGTTGTTTGGCATTTTTGGTGCGCGTCTCGCTTTCAGCTTGTGCTGTGTCAGGTAGATAGCAGCCGAGAGAACTTTGATTCCTTCTTAATTCTCGTGATATTGTGCTTTGATGACATCCGAGCCAGGCGGCCATTTGCCGTTGAGATAAATTTCCCTCTTGACTAAGTTGGTAGAGCAAGTTTCTTTGTTCTAAGTACCTAGGCAAAATTATTTACACATGACGATCATTGCCCCGTAAGGGTTTTAGCTCGATCGGGCAGGTAATTAATTTTGCATGACTACTTATGTTAAGATGTTGAGGGCTTCGTTTTTGGGTCTGATTTGTTTTTGTTAATGATCGGACACTACCTGATCAGCCTTTCTTTGTCAACTCTTGAGGTTGATGCGTTTCATTTTTGAATTGGCGTTGTGCGCGGTTTAGAAAATGCACTACTGTGCTGCGAAGAAGCAGAAAGTCAAGGCTATGTATTATCGAGTCAAAGTCCGGTTTATGGGGGAACCTGGGCCGGAGTTCCTAAGATTTTAGGCTATTTAAACCTATCTCGTGAGCGATTTGAGCGGCAATTTCCCTTTACTTTAGTATTCTTATTGCCGGAATTTGCCTTGCGGTATTTTATTCGTCGTGCGTCGGATTTTTTTGATTGGTATTCGGGAGTTTATGAATTTCCGACGGATAAGGACATATTGGAAAGAGAAATTAGAAGACTGGTTTATTTAGACGGAGATCTCGATACCTATCAGCAATTCACTCCCCAACAACCACAGGAAAAGTTAGCCGAAATTAAGGCCTATTTAAGCGATTCCCCATCTCTCGATCCTGTTCGAGCATCTGAATTGTGGCATGAAAAAGGCTTAATTCATCAAATGGGAAAAGAATACGAACAAGCGATCGCCTCCTTTGATCGAGCTTTAGAAATTAAACCCGATGACCATCAAGCTTGGTACAACCGAGGGATTGCGTTAAAGAATTTAGGCAGATTTGAACAAGCGATCGCATCCTTCGATCGAGCTTTAGAAATTAAACCCGATGACCATGAAGCTTGGTACAACCGAGGGGTTGCGTTGGGTAATTTAGGCAGATTTGAACAAGCGATCGCATCCTACGATCGAGCTTTAGAATTTAAACCCGATTACCCTGATGCTTGGAACAACCGAGGGATTGCGTTACATAATTTAGGCAGATTTGAACAAGCGATCGCATCCTGGGATCGAGCTATTAAAATTAATTCAAATGATGCTAAGTACCTAGGCAAAATTATTTACACATGACGATCATTGCCCCGTAAGGGTTTTAGCTCGATCGGGCAGGTAATTAATTTTGCATGACTACTTAATGCTTACTACAATAAAGCTTGCTGTTATGGCTTACAAAACAATGTGGAATTAGCTATCGAAAACTTACAACGCGCCATCAATCTTGATGTCGAATATCAAGATATGGCAAAAACGGATAAAGATTTTGATCAGATTCGGGGAGATGAGCGGTTTCAGAGTTTCCTAAATCGAGTATAATAATATATATTTGTATTTTAGCTAAGGAGATATTCTATGACTAATACCTACACAGCTATCATTCAGCCAGACGGAGATTGGTGGATTGGTTGGATAGAAGAAATTCCGGGAGTTAACTGTCAAGAAGCATCTCGTGACCAGTTATTAGAAAGCCTAAAAATTACTCTTAGTGAAGCATTAGAATTGAATAAACAGGAAGCAATTTCCGCTACTAGGGGAAACTACCAAGAAGAGAAAATTGTTGTATGAAACGCAAACAGTTTATCGATCGCGTCCTGTAGGGGCGAAGCATTCGGATAGGAAATCTACGGTTTCAGCGATAAGTTATTGCCCGAATGCTTCGCCCGTACTTTTTCAGCAAGTCCTAGCCATTCTTGGTGGTTTAACCCCCAATTAAATAAAAGATCTGCGATTCCAAGACATACCGGAGTGATAATTATCACAATTGGGCAATTCAGCAATGGGAAAAAGTTGCCAACCCTTTATTAACTTGTGAGGCAGTTTGTGTGATAATTTTTGCTTATGGAATCGTGAAATGCTTATCGGGCAAGACTTTTAGGGCTATTTTGCGGAAGAAAGTATCAGTATAGACCTCGTTTCCACACAGAAACCAGAAGAGCCTGTTTTATTTTGTGAAGTAAATAAAGAGAGAAAATTATTCATGTCAAACAAAACTATTGATCTCAATCAAGTACAGTTAACTTTACAAGAACTACTTGCCTTAATAAAGGTAGATACTGAAATTATTATAACCGAAGGAAACAAGCCTGTAGCTCGTCTAATTCCTTGGGGAGATACTGAAAAAACAACGTCTGAAACTCCTTCTCCTAAGTTACGACAACCAGGACTACACGCTGGAAAAATTAGGACTAGGGAAGATTTTGATGAGCCACTTCCTGAAGAATTTTGGACAGGTGAATCATGAAATTTCTTTTAGATACCCATACATTTATTTGGTGGGATAGCGAACCAGAAAAACTCTCTCAAAGAGCTTTAGAACTGTGTAGAGATCCTAGTAATACGCTATTACTTAGTATTACAAGTATTTGGGAAATGCAAATCAAACTACAACTAGGTAAACTATCACTCAAGATACCTTTAGCAGAAATGATTAATACTCAGCAGGAAACTAACCAAATTGGCCTTTTATCAATTACAGTCAGCCATGTTTTAGCTTTAAATACTTTACCTAACATCCATAAAGATCCATTTGACCGCTTGTTAGTTGCTCAAGCTAATCTTGAAGGCTTGCTGAATAAATGTGAAATATAGACGAGGTAAGGGTTTTAGGGTTCTGTTTTGCTCTCACAGGTGCAAGATTTTGAGAGAATCGTCGTTCAAAACCTTGCGTCTTCATCGGCCCGCGTCCTGTAGGGGCGAAGCATTCGGACAATAACCTATCGGTGAAACCGTAGATTTTCTATCCGAATGCTTCGCCCGTACTTTTTCAGCAAGTCCTAGCTATTCTTGGTGGTTTAACCCCCAATTAAATAAAAGATCTGCGATTCCAAGACATACGGAAATTAGGTATATTCTCGCTAATAAAATCTGCAAAGATATCGGAATACCACTAATAAAATAAATCGTTCATCAGTCTTGATGTCAAATATCAGGATCTGGCAAAAACAGATAAAGATTTTGAGCAGATTCGGCGAGATAATCGGTTAAGTTAAGTAAATAAAAAAAGAGATAACTATCTATGTCGAAAGCAATCCCATCATCAGAGTTAGGCGATAATAACTCTTAAGTTCCAACTTTCTATCCTAATCAGGAGACCGATTGCTATGACACTGGCAAATACCCACCTAAAAATCGAAAATTTCGCTCATTATATCATAAAAATCACCAAAAATACTTAATTTAAATAAGACAACTAAATAATTGTTTAATCGGTAATTCTTGAGGAAATCTAAAATCAGAACCCAACCGGCAAAAAAAGTGAGAGAATAAAAACATAGTTCAGAGAGTAGAGGCTGTCAAGACAAGCTTTCCAGTCGTAAAATCCATAATTCTTGCTGGGTGAGGGCCGATAACTAACTTTCAAAAAAGCAGAATTAAATTTAGTAGAAAAAAATCGCAACAATCTGTCAATCTACTGAAAAAAGAGAGAAAACTTATGTTTTGTGAACAATGCGAACAAACCGCTAGTGGTAATGGTTGTCATCAGTGGGGAGCCTGTGGAAAAAGTCCCGAAGTCAACGCCGTTCAAGACTTATTAGTGTATTGTCTGCGGGGATTAGCATCGGTGGTTTTAAAAGCCAAAGAAGCGGCAATATCTACTCGCGAAGCTGATATTTTTACCTGTGAGGCGCTTTTCGCCACCATGACCAATGTTAACTTTGATCAGCGGCGTTTTACTGATTATATTCAGCGTTGTTTAGAGATTCGGGAAAATTTAAAAGCACAATTGGGATCGCTGGACTGGTCTGCACTTGCTAACTATCAGCCTAATTTTAATGAGAGCCTAGTTAGCCAAGGTCAAGAAGTATCCTTAGAACTAATTGAAAAAGTGCAAGACCTCGATATTTTTTCCCTAAAGTTAACTGCTATCTACGGAGTTAAAGGTCTTGCTTCCTATACTTTCCACGCTCAGGAATTAGGTCAAGAGGATGACTCAGTTTATCAGGTTATCCAAGAGACTTTAGCGGCAATTGATCGCAGTGATTTAAACCTGAATGATTGGGTGGCAATCTGTCTAAAAGTTGGGGAAGCAAACCTGCGAGCAATGGAATTATTAGATCAAGGTCATACCGAAACCTACGGTCATCCCATACCGACAAATGTTCCCTTAAATCCGCGTCTAGGTAAAGCCATTTTAGTCTCCGGCCATGATATTAAACAATTAGCGGCTTTACTGGCACAAACTGCCAATACTGGGATAACAGTCTATACCCACGGAGAATTATTACCCGCCCACGGTTATCCAAAACTCAAAGAAAAATATCCCCATCTCTACGGTCATTATGGCACCGCCTGGCAAAATCAAACTAAGGAATTTGCTAAGTTTCCGGGGGCAATAGTTTTAACTACTAATTGTCTCATGCCCCCCCACGAAAACTATGAAAGTAAACTCTTTACCCTCGGACCTGTGGGTTATGTCCATATTAACCGCTTAGAAACAGTGGACGGTGCGATCGATTTTAGTCCCGTGATTGCTAAAGCGCAGTCATTGCCCGGATTTACTGAAATAAGCGAACCTCGGCAGGTAATGGTAGGATTTGCCCACAATACCGTTCTTAGTGTCGCTGATACGGTGGTTGATGCCCTTAAACAGGGTAAAATCCGTCACTTCTTCCTAGTTGGCGGCTGCGATGGCGCAAAACCTGATCGCAATTACTACACCGAATTTGTGGAACAAGTCCCCGAAGATTGCATCGTTTTAACCCTTGCCTGTGGAAAATTCCGCTTTTTCGACAAACAATTAGGTAGCATCGAAGGATTACCCCGGCTGATGGACGTGGGACAATGTAACGATGCCTATAGTGCCATCAAAATCGCCCTAGGATTAGCCAACGCTTTTAACGTTAGCGTCAATGAGATTCCCCTCTCCCTAATTATCTCTTGGTACGAACAAAAAGCGATCGCTGTACTGCTCACCCTGCTGCATCTAGGTATTCAAAATATCCGTCTGGGACCAACTTTACCGGCATTTATCTCCCCCAACGTCCTGAAATTCCTCTCCGATACCTATCACCTGCAGCCGATTACCACCCCCGCAAAAGACTTAGCCGCTTGTCTAGGTTAAAACTTTCTGTAAAAATCCCACCCTTGGCCACAAATTGTGGCCTATGGGAAGGAGAGGGATATTATCCTCAAGGAGAATAATTTTTATGTCCGTAATCACTTTAAGCATTGATGGTAAAGATGTAGCGATCGAAGCGGGTTCGCGAGTTCTCGCAGCCGCTAGTCAGGTAGGAATAAAAATTCCCGCCCTCTGTCATCTCGATGGGGTTTCCGAAGTAGCTGCCTGTCGCTTATGTTTGGTAGAAATTGAAGGTATTAATAAATTATTACCTGCCTGTGTAACGGAAGTGGCGGAAGGAATGGTGGTTCACACCGATACCCCAAAACTGAAAGAATATCGCCGCATGACAGTGGAATTATTATTCGCTGAAGGTAATCACGTTTGTGCGGTTTGTGTGGCTAATGGTAACTGTGAATTACAAGATTTAGCCATCGAAGTGGGTATGGATCATAGTCGTTTTCCCTACCGTTTTCCCAAGCGAGAAGTGGATATTTCCCATCCTCTTTTTGGTATCGATCATAATCGTTGTGTTCTCTGTACCCGTTGTGTGCGAGTCTGTGATGAAATTGAAGGGGCGCACGTTTGGGATCTGGCCTATCGCGGCGAAAAAGATAAAATTATTGCGGGAATGGATCAGCCTTGGGGCAGCGTTTCTGCCTGTACTTCCTGCGGCAAATGTGTTGCCGCTTGTCCAACCGGGGCGATATTCCGCAAGGGTTCCGCCGTTTCCGAAAAAGAGGAAGATCGATCGAAGTTGGAATTTTTAGTTAATGCTAGGACTGAACACCAATGGACGCGTTAAACTAATCGATGGAGGGTGATAGTGATCGATGGGCGCATTTAGATATCTACGAGCAGAAATTAACCGCCAAGGTAAGGGAGGACTATGATCAGATTATGGGTAATAATCAAGATATCCTAGGGATTGCTGCCCAATACGAAATCTCGGAAATCGATATCCGACGCGCCAAGGATTACGCTTTTGGATCGGGAGTGTCTCGATATCAATTTTTTCCCGAAGGTTTAATGGTAGCAGCTTGGCGAAGACTCGCTGGCGCTCAAGGGAATAATCTTGATCGGATGTTTCTCAATCATGAAATCTACGAATCTGACTTAGTGATTAATCGAGGCTTTTCGCAGCAACAAGCGCATTTACTGGCACAAAAACAATATCCTTGGTCCGATTCAATTCAGCAAACGAGATAATTATGACCACATCACCCGAATCGCAATTTCTGCAAGCCATAGAAATGTGTCAGTCTCTCTCCAATTTGACGGCGCAATTTTCCAGTATTCCTTGTCGGATAATTGAAATTTTGTCTGATGTCAGTCAAGAGCCTAGGGTTTTGTATTCGCTCTTAATTAAATATTCTAGAGAAGTGGATTCCGCTTTAGTTGCCCTAGATATTTATGCCAAAAGTGCTGATAATTGGCGAGTAAAAGATCGAGATAAAACCTGTTCTCTTGGTTTTGGAGTAAAAGACCATTGCACGATTTTAAGCTGTTTGCTCAATTTCGGCAAACGTCCTTTTTCTTTTATTTCCTATACGGGAAATTTTGCATCGGAGGCGATTATTTTTGAGCTACTTAAAGACTGGAAAAATCTAGATTTAGCTCCTTTCTTTGAGGAAAAAATGCAAGAGTTTATCCTGGAGGCAAAAATAGCTTAAAAGAGAATTTCTTTGCGTTTGATCCTTTTGACGAAATTGCAACTCAGCCAAAAAATACCAATCAAGGAATTAAAATTATGTCTAAAATTCGCTTTGCTACTGTCTGGTTAGCCGGTTGTTCGGGATGCCATATGTCCTTCCTCGATTTGGACGAATGGCTGTTAGAATTAGCTGAAAAAGTTGACGTGGTGTATAGTCCCGTCGGCTGCGATCTGAAAACCTATCCGGAAAATGTCGATGTCTGTTTAGTGGAAGGAGCGATCGCTAATCAGGATAATTTAGAACTAATTCATCTAGTCCGTCAAAATACCAAAACCGTCGTTTCTTTTGGTGATTGCGCTGTGACTGCTAATGTTCCCGCTATGCGGAATATGTTGGGAACTGCTGATCCCGTGCTAAAAAGAGCTTATTTAGAGTTAGGAGATAACACACCTCAACTACCAGAAGAACCCGGTATCGTTCCCGAATTATTAGATCAAGTGCTGCCCGTCCATCAAGTCATTCCCATCGATATTTTTATGCCGGGTTGTCCCCCCGATGCGGACAGAATTCGCGAGACATTGATTCCCATTTTAAAAGGGGAATTACCCGTGATGGCAGGACGAGAAATGATTAAATTTGGTTAATTGAATCAGTTATCAGTGATCAGTTATCAGTTATCAGTTATCAGTTATCAGTTATCAGTGATCAGTGATCAGTGATCAGTGATCAGTGATCAGTTATCAGTGATCAGTGATCAGTTATCAGTTATCAGTGATCAGTGATCAGTTATCAGTTATCAGTTATCAGTGATCAGTTATCAGTTATAAGATTTGAGTTTTAAGTTTTGAGTGAGCAGTATGTATTAAGTGAGCCTCATCAAATGGCAGTTTGCTGCTGTCTTTTCGCTGATTACTGATCACTGTTTACTGATTACTGATTGGGTGCATCTCATATTTGTAAAAATACCGACAATCAGCAATTATCAGTGACTCCTAAATTATTACAGATGTGTCAGCAGCCGCGTGTAAGCATCCCACCGAAAAACTAATGCGCGGGGGGTTTGGGGGCGGCGCCACGCCCCCAACGGGGGGTTTGGGGGGTAGAACCCCCCAAAGGCTTGGATTGAGTGATAAAATCGGAAGTAATACGGCCATCCCTTGAGTATGGGCTACATATCAAGAGAGGCACTCATGCAAAACGGAGAATAAATAATCAGTTTTTAATAACTGGATACTGATTACTGAACATCTAAATCAAGTTAAAATATCCGCTCCTAACATCCGTTGATATTTAGCTTCTAAAGCTTGTTTCAAATTGGGCAAAGTGATTAAATGGGGATCATCTAACATAATTTTTTCGGCGGCATCTCTTGCCAAAACTAACACCTCTTGATCCTCCACTAAACTAGCGAGGGCAAAATCTGGTAAACCCGATTGTCGTTGTCCTAAAACTTCCCCCGGACCGCGAAATCGCATATCCATTTCCGAGATAAAAAAGCCGTCTTGGGATTGTTCCAAAACCGTCAATCTTTGACGGGAATTAGCACTATTACTGCCACTTAAAAGTAAACAATAGGATTGATGGGAACCTCTGCCGACGCGCCCCCGTAATTGATGCAATTGTGAAAGGCCAAAACGTTCGGCATTTTCAATTAACATCACCGTGGCATTGGGAACATCCACCCCCACTTCGATAACCGTAGTTGAGACAATAATTTGCAGAATATTATCGCGAAAAGCTGTTAAGATTTCCTCTTTTTCGGCGGAACTCATGCGACCATGGAGTAAACCGATATTAAAATTGGGAAAAATCTTTTCTGATAAATTTTGATATTCTTCCACCGCAGCCCTCACATCTAATTTTTCCGATTCTTCAATTAAGGGAAAAATCACATAAGCTTGTCTGCCTTGGGCAATTTCACGGCGAATTAAATCATAGGCAGCCCTTCTTTGATTGCCATTTAAAGCGGTGGTTTGAATCGGTTGTCTGCCGGGGGGTAATTCGTCAATTTGACTCACATCTAAATCCCCATGCAGGGTTAAAGCTAAAGTACGGGGAATCGGTGTTGCTGTCATGGTTAAAACGTGGGGAGACTCTCCTTTGCTTAATAATCTTGCCCTTTGTTGTACCCCAAAGCGATGCTGTTCATCAATAACAACTAAACCTAATTTGCGGAAATTAACTGCATCTTGAATTAGGGCATGAGTTCCCACTAAAAGTGGTAATTCTCCTGTCTCTAATTGGGCGTGAATTTCTCGCCGTTTAGCGGTTTTTGTGGAACCAGTTAATAATTCTACGGGTAAATGTAAGAGATTAAACCAGCTAACTAACTTACGATAATGTTGTTCTGCTAAAACTTCCGTAGGAGCCATTAATGCCGCTTGATAACCGGATTGTAGGGCTGCTAAAATGGCATAAACTCCGACAATTGTTTTGCCAGAACCCACATCCCCCTGCACAAGACGATTCATCGGGGTGCTAGAATCTAAATCCTCTAAAATTTCCTCAATAACTCGTTTTTGAGCATTGGTTAATTGAAAGGGAATTATCTGATTAAATTGATCAATTAGTTGACCCTTAGCACTAAAAATAGCGCTTTTCTGTGTCTGACGATACTGTTGCCGCCGCCGCAGAAACCCCAATTGTAAAAAGAAGAATTCATCAAAGACTAATCGCCGTCGCGCTTGACTGAGAATCTCGGCATTATTGGGGAAATGAATGTTAGTAATTGCTGTTTTTAAATCGATTAATCCGTATTGTTTTCTTAGACCGAAAGGTAGGGGGTCTTTTATCGCCTCTACTGCCCCAAAAGCGGCGACTACAGCCTTTCTAATTAGGTCGGCGGGTACTCCATCGGTGAGGGGATAAACCGGCAGGATACGCCCGATTTTTAAGGACTCAATACTTGCCCCAGAACTGTCTAATAACTCAAATTCAGGATTTTCTAAAGTTAACCCATATTTTCCCGCTTTGACTAAACCACTAACCGCCACCACCGAACCGACGGGATAGAGTTTTTTTTGTCCTTCTTGCCAAGCACGATTATTATAGCGAGTTCCCGCATAAAAACGGTTTAATTTTATCTGTCCAGTGCGATCCTGTAAGAGCAATTCAAAGATAGCTAACTTGGTGTTTTTGGGGCTAGTAAAACAATTACAGCGCTTGACATTCCCCACTAAAGTTACCGTTTCCCCCTCGGTTAAATTAGCGATATTGACTTGACGACTATAATCCACATGATCCCGGGGATAATAATATAATAAATCTTCAACTTTGTGGAGGTTTAATCTTTCTAAAAGACTGGCTTTTCTCTCTCCCACTTCCGCTAGATATTTCAAGGGTTGTTCGAGGGTGACTTGCCGTGGAGAATTAGCCTTTGCCGTGATGGGAGTGGTATTAATAATTTTCGCCACAGCTGGTTCTTTTGGGGTGGGGGTTGCTTCTAAAGTTTGCCGTAATTGTTGTAAAAAATTGCGAGTTTCGGCGACTAATTGTTGTCTTTGTCTGGGATTAAATTGGGAATATTGGGCAAATTTTTGGGCTAATTCTCGCCAGCGATTTCTCTCACTGGTGGCAATTCCCACGGGAGGATTATCCCCGAAACTAAGACAGAAAAACTCGCTAAAACGGTATTGATTTCCCTGAAGATCGGGATAACCTTTTTCCGCTTCTACAGATAAGGCTTTTTGTAATCTCACCCAGTCGGGTATTTCCCCTTTCATAATTGCCTCTTGATTCCAAATTTCCCAGTATTATGTTTCCCTAATACCTCTGTTTGATTATAACTGATTAATCATACCAACTACTGCGCCACGCCGCTTCCGCTTGAGCGATAGTATATTCTTTGCGAAGGTGATGATATTGTTTACCTAGACGATTTAATTGTTCCCAAAGGGAGCGAATTTGATTTCTTTCGACACTTAAGCGCGTATCAGCAAATTCCAGTTCAGCCATTCGTAGATGAATTGCCGTTACTTTAGTGACTTTGCCACTTGAAAAATTATGATCATCCCCATCATCTTCATCTTCATCTTCATCTTCATCTTTTTCCTCCTCTGGTTCAGGGTTTTTAGCTTCTACTAAAATGTTTAACATATTATTTCCTCCACCTAGGGATTGTCCCTCTTCTCCCGCTTGAATTGCCATATCGATAATTTGACTGGGTAGATGAGGGGGAAGAATATAAGCTTTTTGTAGTTGCTGATTAATTTGTTTGGAGAGATGATTGAGAATCTCGATACAGTTTTTTTCCAGCACTCGACAACAATAAAGTAAAATATCGGGGTTATTAATCTCTCCAGTTGCGGCTAGATTTTCTGGTTTGTTTAGAAAAAGTTTCAAGAAATCTGGGGTATTTTTCGTCTCTGCTGGACTTTTAGAGAATCCTACCCCTGAAAATGTCCCTCGATCGAAGCTCTGCTCGCCCAATTGCTGTAAACTGGCTTTAGCCTCTTGTCCTAGAGCTTTGATCTCCTCTTGTAGTTTCTGACGATTGCTGTGGGAGAGAGCCAGAAATTCCCCCCCATAGTAGCGGGTACAGATATGATACACTGCCCCGATCGCCTGTTTATAGAGAGATTCACCGAGTAAATCAAGATAAATTCGGTATTTTTCCCGCATTCTTTCGGCTAAATTTGCCACTTCCGTTTCTATGTTCCTTAAATCTTGTTGTAGCTTGTTCAGTCTTCCAGTCATAGAAATTTTACCGAGGGAGAAGTTAGCGATCGGCGAATTCTATTATAGCGACTCACTGTCAGCTATAGCGCCCTGACCAGGGGGAGATGTTTAGACTCGATCGGTTGTCAGTTAGGCTCTTCTGGTTTTCGTGTGTTAATTTTTGTTATGAATTAAAGCAAGCAAACAGCTTAAGTCGAAGATGTTCAAAATTGGTAAATCCATAACTCATTCTTTTAATAAGCTTTATT
>NZ_SFBV01000028.1:0-3387 GCF_007095585.1 Microcystis sp. M_OC_Ca_00000000_C217Col | reverse complement strand
TTATGAAGTTGTCATCTGCTGAGGATTAAAGTGCGTACTCAACCCAGTTAGGGTTACTCAACAGAGGCCAGTCATCCCCCTATTTCTAGGTTTCGACTGAACGAATCGCACTTAATTGCAGCGTTAATGTCTCTATCTTCTACATAACCACAATGGGGACAAGTATGGGTTCTCGTAGATAGAGATTTAGGGACTTTTTGACCACAATTAGAACAATTTTGACTCGTGTTATGGGGTGGTACTGCTACCGTAGCCTTACCATATTTAAACCCAAAATATTCTAACCATTGTCGAAAAATAGACCAAGCCACATCATTAATAGATTTAGCTAGTTTAGAGTTTTTTACCATGCCTTGAATATTTAAGTTGACCTGAGCGATAAAATCGTTAGATTTAATGACGCGCAATGCCTCTTTTTCGACAAAGCCTTTACGTTGCCTACTTACTCTTAAATGCTTTCTAGCATACCTCTTTCTAGCCTTTTGGTAGTTGTTTGATTGGGGTTGACCTTTTCTAAACTTTTTAGATTTCTTCCGATTCAGTCGGTTTAATCTTTTTTCTGCTTGGCGATAGTATTGCGGTATTTCTACTGTTTCCCCATCACTGTTAGCGTAGAAAACTTTTAAACCTACATCCAATCCTACACATCTTTTTGTTGGTTCTAGGGGTTTAGCATATTCCCGAATATCAACGCTAAGACAGAATTGGACATAATAACCATCTGCTCGTTTAACAATCCTAACTCGTTTAATTTGGTCTAGAGGGTAAAAGTTTAAGTCTCTGGTTCCTTTCAGTTTAACCGTGCCAATGTTTTTCTTATCTGTGAAAGTTATTTTCTTTCTATCATCAGATAGTTTCCACCCAGAGTTTTTGTATTCCACAGAACGATTATTTTTCTGAAACTTAGGATAACCTTTTTTACCTTTAACCTTTTTCTTACAATTGTCATAGAAACGGGCAATAGCTGACCAAGCTCGTTCGGCCGATGCTTGTCTAGCAGTAGAATTTAGAGTATCGACAAAATTGAACTGAATGGCCGCGAACTGCACAATATTTATTGAGAGAATATTTATCAATTTTGTCTTCTCTCTTGGCATCCATCCAAAGCCTTAAAGCCTTATTACGGATGAATTGTACTGTACGAATAGCTTCATCAATGGCAGAACACTGACTTGGTTTGATCACGGCTTTCATTTCTAAGACAATCATTGTTTATCGACCTTGTTTATCGACCTCAAACAACTTATTTTAAGTTAACCTGTATAGCATCGGATTGTCAAGATTTTGTAAACACTGAGCTTTTACATTGAAGCCCCTCGAAATGTCGTGCTTCGCTGTTTTATACTGGTCGGGGTTTCATCCCGTCGCTTGAGCGCGAGGGTCTTCACCCCGACATTCAAGATAAAACCTCCTCTACCGAATCACCACCAAAACCTGATTTAGGGGTTACAAAGGTGAGATGCTCCCCTTTTAGACTTTATGCTCGATGATGCCATCCCTAGGGCTCTTGTTAATTCTTCTTGATGTTGGATTGGGATGTACCAGGCAGAAGGGTTTGATGTTCCGTATCATTTGCTACATTCTGAATTTGGAATTGCTGGCCAACACCTGATCTTGTTGGCTCTGTGAAAGTCTGGGACTACAATAGAGAAAAGTGACAATTTTTGCCAGAGTGATTACCGAGGACTAATAAAGAATGACGGCTATCCTAGGGAAACCTGCCACGCTCAACACTCCGATTCTGCACCGTCTTGCCAATGGTTTGACGATTATTGCCGAAAGTCAACCGGTAGAAGCGGTTAATCTCAATGTTTGGCTGCAGGTCGGCTCGGCCTTAGAATCGGATCAGATCAATGGGATGGCTCATTTTCTCGAACACATGGTTTTTAAGGGAACCCCTAACTTAGACAGTGGCGAATTTGAACGGGCGATCGAATCGAGGGGAGCGGTGACTAATGCCGCTACTAGCCAAGAATACACCCATTATTACATTACCACTGCCCCGCAGGACTTCGCCCATCTGGCCCCGCTGCAGCTAGAAGTGGTTTTAGACGCTTTAATCCCTGATGAAGCTTTTGAGCGGGAAAGACAGGTGATTTTAGAAGAAATTCGTCGTTCTCAGGATAATCCCCGTCGGCGCACTTTTTATCGCACCATGGAGACTTGTTTTCAAGTTTTACCCTATCGTCGTCCGGTGTTGGGTCCGATGGCAGTGATTGAAAATCTTACTGCTCAACAAATGCGCGATTTTCATCGGACTTGGTATCGTCCCGAATGGATGACGGTGGCGGTGGTGGGTAATTTGCCTGTAGATGATTTAATGGCTATTGTGAGGGATTCTTTAGATACTTTAGGCAGTAAGGGCAATTCTGGGCTTATTTCTCATCCTATCGCTAATCTACAGCCCGAAGCTCCCTTTAACGAGATTATCCGTCAAGAATACGAGGATGAAAATTTGCAGCAGGCCCGCTTAATCCTATTTTGGAAAGTGCCGGGGTTGAGAGACTTAGAAAAAACCTATCCTCTCGATGTTTTAGCGGCTATTCTGGGTCAGGGCAAGGTATCGCGATTATTTCAGTCTCTGCGCCAAGAAAAGGGCTTAGTTTCCCAAATAACTGCCAGTAATATGTCCCAAGCAGTGCAAGGGGTGTTTTCCGTGTCGGCCCAATTAGCCTCGGAAAATATCGAGCAAGTGGAGAGAGAGGTGGTAGCACAGATTGGACAAATTCAACAGGAAGCTGTGACAGTTTCTGAACTGGAACGAGTTAAAACTCAAGTGGCCAATCGGTTTATTTTTAGCAATGAAAGACCGAGCGATCGGGCTAACCTTTACGGTTATTATCATACTCAGATCGGTGATTTACAACCGGCTTTTTGTTATCCCCAACACATTGAAGCTCTCACTTTAGAGGATATTCAAAATGCCTGTCAAGAGTATTTAAATCCTAACGCTTACGGTGTGGTGGTGGTAAGACCAATTCAGTGAACAGTAATCAGTAATCAGTAATAATGTAGGGTGCGTTTTTGCGGCAATAACCTTGAATAAAAAAACCAAATTAGCAATCCGCGCCCCACGCACCAGTTAAGTAAGTAATCTCAATTAATTGCTAGACCGCTAAAGTTTTTGGATTGAATCACGGTAGTTTAGATTCATTACTGGAGGGCATATTAGGTTGGCTCAAGCTCTGAAATTCCTTGTTCTATGACGCACGATTTTGTCTGCCGCTTTACCCGTTGCTCTGCCAGCACTTACGCTATTCGCTACTCTCAGTCATCGAAAATTTGGGTCTGAAACCCCGTCGTTCTACGACGGCTTTACTGTTAAATATGAGCATCGTTTACGAAATATATGCTAAAATGTGAGGTATGGAAAAAGCCTATTCGTTT
>NZ_SFBV01000279.1:0-30129 GCF_007095585.1 Microcystis sp. M_OC_Ca_00000000_C217Col | reverse complement strand
CCCTAAGCCGAGTTTTCAAGGTGCTGCGCCGTCCACTTGGTTTTCGAGACTGGCCTTTTAATTCTAACGTAAAGCCAACCTAGAACGGCGGGGTTTCAGACCCAAAATTTCCGATGAGTTAATTCGTGTTGAAAGATGCGCGCGACAAAATCCCTGAAAAGTTGACGGATTTCGCGACCATTGCGATCGCAATAGGCCACCTCGATCCACTGATGACGGGGGACAAAACCGCGTAAATTGGGGACACTGAGGCAACCTTCCCAACCCTTGACCATTTCCTCGCTGACCCGCAAAATGCGAGGATTAATCACGGCAGTGGGTGGCATCATCGGAGCGTCGGGATAACGAGGATTGGGACCAGAAGCAACGATAAACAGACGCAGAGACCGAGCAACTTGGGGCGCGGCGATTCCCACCCCGTGGGCAGCTTGCACGGTGGTAATCAGGGAATCGATCAAATTTTGACAGTCAGCATCGAGAAGATTATCGATCGCTGCTGCTTTTTGCTGTAGAATTGGATTTCCTAATTGGGTGATTGTTAAAACTTGCGTCATCTGTCTAAAGATTAATTGTTTCGCTCTGAAAATCATTTTATCTTGAGGGGAAAAATCTCGCTAAACTGATAAGGTTTCCCCGCAGCAGCACTAGAGCAACTTTGTTAATCAAAATTAACCGTGGATAGGCGTTGGGTTTCATGCTTCAACCGTTCGGCAAAAGCTCACGGCCGAAGCCCAACCTACGTTCATCTTATATTTAATTCCACCCACCCACTTAATCAAAATTAACCGTGGATAGCAGCACCCAACAACTTTGGCATCATCTCCTAGAGCGTCTAAAATTACTATTATCCCGTCCCGCTTTCGAGACTTGGTTTCAAACGGCGACGGTTAAAGAATGGCAAAACGATCGCTTAGTAATTCAGGCTGCCAATCCTTTTATTCTTAACCATCTTCAGAAAAATTATCTGTCAACAATTGCCGAAGTAGTGGAGGATATCGTCGGTTATCCCGTCGAGATTCAACTAACGGCACAACAGGGCGATTTAATCGCTATTTTCCAGCCTAACAGTAGCTTAGAATCAGAATTACCCCCCAGTAATCAACTTAACCCTAAATATAATTTTTCCCGTTTTGTTGTCGGCCCAACTAATCGCATGGCCCATGCGGCCGCTTTAGCGGTGGCGGAATTACCCGGACGCGAATTTAACCCGCTTTTTCTCTGTGGTGGGGTGGGGTTAGGTAAAACCCATTTAATGCAAGCGATCGGTCATTATCGTCTAGAATTATATCCTCAATCCAAGGTTTTTTATGTATCGACGGAACAATTTACTAATGATTTAATCACCGCTATCCGTCAAGATAGTATGGAAAGTTTTCGTAATCATTATCGTCATGCCGATATATTATTAGTGGATGATCTGCAATTTATTGAAGGAAAAGAATACACTCAAGAAGAATTTTTTCATACCTTTAATACCCTGCACGAAGCGGGAAAACAGGTGGTTTTAGCCTCCGATCGCTTGCCCAAACAGATTCCCAGTTTACAGGATCGTTTAATTTCTCGCTTTTCTATGGGATTAGTGGCCGATATCCAAGCACCAGATATCGAAACTCGCATGGCAATTTTACAAAAAAAGGCCGAGTACGAAAATCTGCGTCTCCCAAGAGAAGTTATCGAATATATTGCCGTTAATTATACTTCTAATATTCGCGAATTAGAGGGGGCATTAATCCGAGCTACTACTTATATTTCTATCTCCGGATTGCCGATGACGGTAGAAAATATTGCGCCGGTTTTAAATCCACCAATGGCCAAAATTTCCACTTCTCCCGATATTATTATGGCGGTAGTAGCGGAAAAATTTCAACTCTCGATCGCTGATCTAAAGGGAAATTCCCGCCGGCGAGAAATTAGTTTTGCTCGACAGATTGGGATGTATTTGATGCGTCAACACACGGATTTAAGTTTACCGCGCATTGGCGAAGAATTTGGCGGCAAAGATCACACCACCGTTATTTATAGCTGTGATAAAATCAACCTTTCCCAACATCAAGATCGACAATTACAAGAAATCTTAGCCCAACTAATCGAGCGAATTAACTCCCTCAGTCGCAATCAGTAGTCGGGGGGAATTATGAATTATAAATTGGGAAGTGGGAAGTGGGGAGATGGTGTGTGATAATTTTTGCTTATGGAATCGTGAAATGCTTATCGGGCAAGACTTTTAGGGCTATTTTGCGGAAGAAAGTATCAGTATAGACCTCGTTTCCACACAGAAACCAGAAGAGCCAGACCACTGCGTGCGCGTTGCGGGGGGAGATGGGGAGACCACTGCGTGCGCGTTGCGGGGGGAGATGGGGAGATGGGGAGATGGGGAGTATTTTCAGTGAACTGAAAACTCACATCTGAAAACTCACATCTGATAACTGATAACTGATAACTGATAACTGATAACTGATAACTGATAACTGATAACTGATAACTGATAACTGATAACTGAGATTAACTACAGGGGAATAAACTGGCAATTGTAGCGAGGAGACGAGAGGTCATGGGTAAACTATCGATCACCATAGCTGTACATAATAACATCATGTAAAGAATGGAATATTTAAACAGCGATCGAGCCATGTCTCGATCAAAAGGATTCTGTTTTAATTGCCAAGCTTTTTTCAGGAAAACAAACCCTAAAATTAAAGCCGCTACACCATAAACCACACCACAGGCAGCCAAGGGATAAATCAGGAGGAAAGTGAAAGGAACGACGATTAAAGTATAGAGCCAAATCTGCTCGCTAGTGGCTTCTTCCCCTTTAACCACGGGCATCATCGGGATATCCACTTCTGCATAATCATCCTTGATCATTAAAGCTAAAGCCCAAAAATGGGGAGGAGTCCAAAGGAAAATAATGGCGAATAAAATCCAAGGAATCCAACCGAGATCGCCCGTTACTGCCGCCCAACCGACGAGGGGAGGAATCGAGCCAGCCGCACCGCCGATAACAATATTTTGGACACTATGACGCTTGAGCAGATGAGTATAAATCAGCATATAAAATGCGATGCCGGTCATTGCTAAAAATCCGCTCAAAGTATTGACAAAAAAGACAAAAAGTGCTAAGGAAAGGGAGGCTAAAACGAGGGCAAAAATGAGGGCGTGGAGGGGTTGCACGCGACCGGAGGGAATAGGACGGGCGCGGGTGCGAAGCATGGTGTGATCGATGTCGCGATCATAGATGCAGTTTAAGGTTTGAGCGGCGGCGGCGGCGAGAGTGCCACCGAGGAGGGTAAGAAAGAGTAAGAGGGGGGAAACCTGACCTTTAGAGGCGATTTCCATAGAAGCGGCCGTAGTAATCAGCAGTAGAGGAATAATTCGGGGTTTGGTGAGTTGATAATAACTTTTAGCGACTTGTAAAAAATTATCGTGGTGGCGAAGGGCTTGAGTTCCAGTCATCGTGATTAAATCCTTAGAGATGGCTTATAAGTAATGGGACAAAATTAACTTCTTGGTTAGGATGGGCAAAAGGCAAGAGGCACTCATGCAAGAGGTGGTTAGATATGTGCAATTAATTGTGTCTGGTTACTTAGGCGCGAAAGAACGATCGCGAAGGGCGAAAGTGGTAAAAGCGACGAGGGTTGCCACCAATAGCGCACCGATGCTATGGTGGGTAATGGTTAAGGGTTCCACCTGTAGATGCAGTTTCAGGGTGGCAACGCCCAAAAATACCTGTAGGGCGACTAATCCCCCGGCACTAAAAGCTAGTTTTCTGAGGAGAGGATGGATAGCGGCAGTTCGCCAAGCGAAGAAAACTAGGGTTAAAACCGAGATAGTGGCGGGAAAAACCCCGATAATGTGGCTATTCATCACGGTGCAGAGTTGGGAAACCGTTAAACACTGATGGGCAGCCCAACGGGAACCGACGAGACCGCCGAGGAGACATTGCAGATAAACTAGACCGGTGGCGACCATTCCCATCCCGGTTAGTTTTCCGACCGTACCTGTGCCACGGTAGGGAGTCAGACCGATAGCAATGACGATTAGGGTGGCAAAAAAGAGCAAAGCTGTGGCTAAATGGGCCGTTACGATGTCAAATCGCAGTAATTGGGTGACGGTTAATCCTCCCAGGACTCCTTGCAGGAGAATTAAAGACAAGGCAGCGATCGCCGAGGGCAACAGCCAAGGGGGAAGATGGCGACGATACCACCAAGACAGACCGACGAGAGCGAGCGTACTAAACCCGATCAAAGAGGCATCGAGACGATGAAACCACTCCAGAAATACCTGTAGATTCATCTGCTGACTGGGAATCCATTGACCGTAACAGAGAGGCCAATCGGGACAAGCTAAACCGGCGTTCATAACTCTGGTGGCAGCGCCCACCACCATGAGGGCGAAAGTAGCGATCGCAATTTTCCAGACTAAGCGGCGCATCCACACCTGAATATTGCCGGTTTCTCTTAGGGGTGTCGGGTTAAAAACAGATTCGGTCATCGGTTTGCCTGTTCTCCAGGAGTCTGTCATCAAAGATCATGGCTTTGTTTGCCAGTTAGTTATCACTGTGAATGAGTTTTTTTACGACCGGTAAAACCTTTTAGATATTCTTTAGATTTCTGGCCATTTCCGTTACATTTGTTTACATAAACTCAGAATAAGATATAAAAATTAGTTATTTAAAATACTTTCCCCGAAAACGATCCCAAAGAAAAGATGAAATTCTCAGAAGATGCCGGTTAAATTTCCCATCTATAGGGGAATCATGTTTTAGCCTTGAATAAGTAGCCACTATTGAAAATATTGAAAAGACCGTGAAAATTCCCAGCAGTATCCTGACGCTCGTACTCGGGATCACCCTAACCTTAATTAGTCTCTGGTATGGCCAAAATCATGGCTTAATGCCTGTGGCCGCTTCCGAAGATGCTCAGGAGATAGATAATATCTTTAATCTGATGATGACCATCGCCACGGGACTATTTTTAATAGTTGAAGGCGTGATTATCTATATAGTGATTCGCTTTCGCCGTAAACCGGGGGATCAAACCGACGGACCGGCAGTGGAGGGCAATGTCCCCCTAGAAATCTTCTGGACAGCCATCCCGACGGTAATCGTTTTTATCCTTGCCGTCTATAGCTTCGAGATTTATAACAATATCGGCGGTCTCGATCCCTTGATTTCCAAGGGTGGCAAAGGAGAAATCGCCCACCACGGTCATCACCACGGCACGATGATGGCCATGGGCGGCGATCGCAGGGTAGCCCTAGGTATCGGCAATTCCTACGATGGTGAAGGAGTTCCCCCCCTAGTGGTCAATGTTAAAGGTATTCAATACGCTTGGATCTTCACCTATCCCGAAACTGGCATTGTTTCTGGGGAACTGCACGCTCCCGTCAATCGCCCCGTGCAACTGAATATGGAAGCGGGAGATGTGATCCATGCTTTCTGGGTTCCCCAATTGCGTCTAAAACAGGACGTTATCCCCGGACAGGAAACGGTGTTATCGTTCACATCCAACCAAATTGGTCAATATCCGATCATTTGTGCGGAACTTTGCGGGGCCTATCACGGCGGTATGAAATCTAGCTTTGTGGTTCACTCCCAAGGGGATTACGACCAATGGGTGCAGGATAACACGATCGCCGAAGTTGACAGCGATCGAACCGTAGCTATGACCGCTAAAGATCGCTCTGATAGTCAATATTTGACCCCCTACACCGAAGAAATGGGCATAAACGGTGAAATCCTCGCCCAAGTTGCCCATCAGCAGCAAATGTAATTTTTCTTGTCATCTAAAATCTTGGCCTTATGACAGCATCAACGGAAATAACCACCCCAGCAACCGTTCCCGAGGTGATCCATCACCGCAAGTGGACGGATTACTTTACTTTCTGCACCGATCATAAAGTCATCGGGATTCAATATCTGGTGACTGCCTTTCTTTTCTTCTTTATTGGCGGTGCTTTTGCGGAAGTGCTGCGGACGGAATTAGCCACTCCTGACCCCGATTTCGTCTCCCCAGAACTATATAACCAATTCATGACCATGCACGGAACGATCATGATCTTTCTTTGGATCGTTCCAGTTGGGGCAGGTTTTGCCAATTATCTCATTCCCCTGATGATTGGGGCGGAAGATATGGCTTTTCCTCGTCTTAACGCTGTGGCTTTCTGGCTTAACCCCCCCGGCGGGCTGCTATTATTATCCAGTTTCTTTGTTGGCGCACCCCAGTCCGGTTGGACTTCCTACCCACCTTTAAGCTTAATTAGCGGCAAATGGGGGGAAGAATTGTGGATTTTGAGCCTTTTATTGATCGGGACTTCTTCGATTTTAGGCTCGATTAATTTCATCACCACGATCCTGAAAATGCGGATTCCTGAGATGGATTTGTACAGTATGCCGCTATTTTGTTGGGCAATGCTGGCCACCTCGACTCTGGTACTGCTTTCCACCCCCGTTCTCGCTTCTGCTCTCGTTCTCTTGTCCTTTGATTTAATCGCCGGCACGAGCTTTTTTAACCCCGCCGGCGGCGGCGATCCGGTGGTTTATCAGCATATGTTCTGGTTTTACTCCCATCCTGCCGTTTATATCATGATCTTGCCCTTTTTCGGCACGATATCGGAGATATTACCGGTTCACGCCCGCAAACCGATTTTTGGTTATCGAGCGATCGCCTATTCCAGTCTCACCATCTGTTTCTTGGGTTTAATCGTTTGGGCCCACCATATGTTCACCAGCGGCACCCCCGGCTGGTTACGGATGTTTTTCATGGCGGCAACTATGTTAATCGCCGTTCCCACGGGCATTAAAATCTTTAGTTGGTGTGCCACTCTTTGGGGGGGTAAACTTAGTCTCAATACGTCTTTATTATTTGGGATCGGTTTCCTGTCTTCCTTCCTCATCGGTGGTTTGACCGGGATTATGTTGGCTTCTGTTCCCTTCGATATCCACGTCCACGATACCTATTTTGTCGTCGGTCACTTCCACTATGTACTATTCGGTGGTACGGCAATGGCCCTGTTTGCTGCCGTTTACCATTGGTTCCCAAAAATGACCGGACGGATGTATAACGAAACTCTCGGTCGTATCCACTTTGTTCTCACTTTTATCGGTTTGAATTTAACTTTCATGCCAATGCACGAATTGGGATTATTGGGGATGAACCGTCGTATTGCCCTGTATGATGTGCAGTTTCAGGATTTAAATGTTCTTAGTACCGCAGGAGCTTATATTCTCGGTATATCGAGTCTTCCCTTCGCTATTAATATGGTCTGGAGTGCCTTTAAAGGTCAACCCGCCGGTCGTAATCCTTGGCGCGCTTTAACCCTAGAATGGCAAACCTCCTCTCCCCCAATTATCGAGAATTTTGAGGAAATGCCGATTCTTTGGTCCGGCCCCTACGATTACGGTATTGATATGGAAGAATCGGAAGCAGAGGAATCAGTACAGGATCTCCTCGCTGAAGTGGGCGCTGAATCGCAATAATCAGTTATCAGTTATCAGTTATCAGTTATCAGTGATCAGTGATCAGTGATCACTGATCACTGAAAAAAAGCTTCCCGTCTCCCGTGTAAACTAAGGACATTCAATCATGCAAGGTTCAACGCTCGAAGATTCTCAACTCTCTGTCAATTATCATCAGGAAACGGTGGAACACGGACATCATGGCCACCCGGATCATCGCTTGTTCGGTGTGGTTTTGTTTCTAGTGGCGGAAAGTTCCATCTTTTTAGGATTATTTGCCGCTTTCTTGTTCTACCGTACCATGTTACCCGTTTGGCCCCCCGCCGGCACGCCAGAATTAGAATTAACCCTACCGACAATTAACACGATTATTCTGGTGTCCAGTAGTTTTGTTATGCACATAGGACAAAAGGCGATTAAACAAAATAATAATGCCGGTTTACAATTGTGGTTCGGTATTACTGCCCTGATGGGCATTATCTTCCTTTGTGGTCAAGGATACGAATATTATCACGCTGAATTCGGTCTGACAACTAATGTTTTCACCAGCGCTTTTTATGCTTTAACCGGATTCCACGGTCTCCACGTTACTTTCGGTTTAGTGCTAATTCTATCGGTCCTCTGGCGTTCTCGTCAAAAAGACCACTATTCTAGTCAATCTCATTTTGGTGTGGAAGCGGCAGAATTATACTGGCATTTCGTCGATGTGGTCTGGATTATCCTGTTTTTACTGGTGTATCTCTTGAGATAATTTTTGTTATTTAGTAGGAGAAAAGGGCGATCAATTTATCGCCTTTTTTTATATATTTTAACTTACCGCAGTTATCCTATAAGTTATCCTAAATCCAGTTATTACAAACTGATTATTTATTCCCCCTGTTGCCTTTTGACTCTTGCCTTTTGCCTTCAGAAGCTGATAACTGATAACCGAGTAACTGATAACTGATAACTGATAACTGATCACTGATAATTAACGACGACCGAATAAACTCCAACCTTTGCCACCACTAACGGCCGGTTCAGCTTTTTCAGCGACGGGAGCAACTTCTGCGGGGGTTTCCTCACCGGAAAGATTAGAAAGATCGTAGTTTTCTACTAGGAAAAGAGACGCTTTTTCAATAGTAGAATAATCCCAGAAAAGGGTAGAAGGTAACTCTTGACCGACCCAATCTTCCAGATCACCCACCATCGTTACTGCATCGATCGAATCTAAACCATAACGGGTTAAAGGTTCAGTCACATTAATCGTTTTGGCATCCAAAGATAACTGATCGGCTAACTGTTTAACTAACCAATTTTGTACGAGATTATTAAGATTGGAGCTGGAGTTCATGGGTTTTTTCCTCGGTAGTTTGTGAATGGGCTAATTGAAAAGGTACGATCGAAAAATGTTGATTTTCTCGATATAATTTCAGCAATTCTTGGGCAACATTTTCTACATACACCTCAGATAGAGTGTAAGGCAGCGGCCGCAGAGTTCGCAGTAATCGGTGTAAACTCAACACCAACCATTCCCCCCGGGCAAAAAATTCACCCAAGATGGAACGATTATAAAGCCAAGTGTGTAAACAAGCAGAAGCAGCGTGTAAAGTACAGTATTTCTTGGCAATCTCGAACAATTCGGGTGATTGGTCGTGACCATACTCGAATTTCGATTGACTAATCTGTTCATCATGAGCATTTAGTTCCTCTAAAACTAAATTACCCAACATCAATAGATTTTCTAATACCTCTGGGTCCACTTCGTCAGAATTTTTCAATCCTTCCAGCATATCAAGGGCAATCTCTAAACCCTGTAGGGAATCATCCATTCCCCGGCCAAATAATTCTAAATTATTGGGTTCAAAGGGAGGAACCGACTTTTCTAGGCTAAAAATCGCCTCTAAACGGGTTTTTAACGCCGACATGGTGTGCGAGTTGCGTTTAGCCCGATATTTGGTTAAAGGACGCAATTGTAGGATTAAAGCATGAAGATTGACGATAGAACTGCCGTCAAACATACTGATAATCGAATTATCCCGCAGTAGCTTCTGGAAGATGCCGAATTCGTGTTCTTCTCGCATATAAAAACGCGATCCCAAGACCACATAAACACTATTAACCATCTCCTCCAGACGGACGGTAACAAAATATTTTACCACCGAAGCCCAGACGCTAAACTGTTCGGGGATAATATGAAAACCTCTCGCAGCCGGAATCGTCTCGCAATCACAAATAAGGATGTCAAGGAAAGCATCCACGAGAGTGCGCCGGGGTTGGGGCAAATCCATCACAGTTTTGTTATAGATTACCCGATTAACGGCAAAACTGAGGGTAGTTCTCAAAGCGGTATCGGCTGCCCCGTGGGAAAAAGCAGCGCACAACATTCGGGTAATCTGGAAACCTTTCAGGGCTAATTCTAAACCGTCTCCCTCCTCGCGTAAACGCATGGAATCGGGGACGAAACAATCTTTAAAACCAATGCCACTCATATCCGAGGCCCGCACGCCATGGGTGTATATTTTCGGCAAATTATAGTATTTTTCGGGGTCTAATTGCCGTTTATCGACCATAAATAGGGTTAAACACTTCGGCCCGCCGTTAGCATCGGTTTTCGCCAAAATAAAGGAAATTCCAGAGATAGTCGCCCGGTTAATCGGCCATTTCTCCCCATTGAGAATATAACCTCCTTCCACCTTCGTCGCGGTTAGATCACCATTGATCAGATCGCTACCGTGTTCCTTTTCCGAGTAACCCAGACACATCGCCCCATAGTCATCCATAATAAAACGGGCGAGCTTCTGTTTCTGTTCTGGGGTTCCCGCCATCCAGTTTAAAAACGACCAGAATAGGGTGGTAAAAGCGATGCCGATAGTTTGATCCCGTCGAGACAGTACCCGCACAAAAGCGACAAATTCCTCAAAAGAGGTAAATTCACCGCCGCAATCGGTGGGAATGTAGTAGTGTTGGAGTTTCCAGTCGTATAACCAGCGAATTTCCTCATGGGGAAATTCTTCGCTCTCGTCAATTTCGATCACCCGCTTGTAGGATAGAGGGTTATCGGGATTGAGAGGATCGCCTAAGTCTTTTTCCAGTGCTTCAGCAGTCCAGTATTGCTTAAGCTTTTTCATAGTGCCTCTAGGACAGATACAATGTGTTTTTCGTCAATGCCTTCGGTTAGAAGACCCGACCATGCACAAAAATTAATGACCATTCTAGACTTTTGGCCGTACAATGGCAACAATTCTTAATTTCCCCTTTACCTTAAATGTGCTAGAAACCAGTCGGGTGGGGTGCTAGACTCCCTCTGCGGTAATTATGCCCAAATTGAGGTGATTAAACCGCACAGTGCGGTATTAGGTTTTATTGAGGCGGTGTTAGACCGATGGAAGTGGGATATTAGGATGGGGGAGGTTGCTCGACCGCAGGGAGCGGTATGATTAATAGTTATGCGGCTCGTTCCCTGTTCATACTTTTTCCTTGAATGTAATATTCAACTGGCAGATTACGATTAGAATGTTTAAGGTACAAGTTTTGCTTGCCATAGGGTTTAGAAGTCTAGGAGCAATATGATGATGGAATCAATAGATGAACGGATAGATGCCAAAATTGGTGAGGTTCGTACTGAATCTATCGATCTCAGCTTTGGAGAAATCATCAGTTTATATTCTCAAAATGAACTCATTATTCAACCGGAATATCAAAGGTTATTCCGATGGTCTAATCAACAAAAGTCTCGTTTAATAGAATCCATACTTCTTGAGTTGCCAATACCACAGATATTTACTATTGAGAACTCAGATGGGGTTTTGGAGTTAATTGATGGCTTACAACGCCTTAGCTCTGTGATTCAATTCATTGATGCCAATGTACTGAATTTCACTGATATAGATGGAGAAAAGCTGAAATCTCTAAAGTTAGAAGGTTGTGATCAGATTTCAGAACTTAATAATCTGACTTTTGAAGATTTATCATTGAGACTCAAGCTTAGGATTAAAAGATCCTCTGTAAGGACAGTAATTATTAAAAGGCAAAGTAATTCTTTTCTGCGTTATGAAATGTTCAAGAGGTTAAATACTGGGGGATCAATTCTAGCTCCACAGGAAATTCGCAACTGTTCTTCTAGGATGTTTGGTGAGCCAGGTATAAAGTTCTATAGGTTTCTCCAAGAAAGATCCTCCTATTCAAACTTTAAGACTTGCATAGATACATTGTCTCAATCAGAAAAAGAACAAAAGGGAGACGAAGAGCTTGTCTTAAGATTTTTTGCCGCAAAAAATGCTCAAGATCTCTTCCGGGGGAGTGTGAGAGATTGGTTAGACACATACATGGAAAATATATTATTTGAAGAAATACAATTTGATTATTCTACTGAAACACAAGACTTTAATAGATTATTTGATTACTTGAGCCAAATTCTCGGCAGTGGTGCTTTTGTTCAATATCGCGATCAATCACCAATTGGTGCTTTAGCTCCAGCTTATTTTGAAGCTGTTACAATTGGCGTGTTTAGGATACTAGAAAGATTAGAGAATCTGGATAATTCTTCTGTTAGGGATGAAATAATCAAAATTGTTCAGTCAAACAGCTTTAAGGATAATATTGGACCTGGAGCTAACTCCAGAACTAAGCTTTCTAATAGAATTGGATGTATTCAAGAAGGTTTAAATAAACTCAGCTTGTGGAGTAATTTTTAATGAGCAACTGGGCGAATGAGATCGAGGCTGATCTCAACTGGAGAGAAGGAGAACTGGCTGCAATTAAAATTCAAATATTAACGACTGATAGGGTTAAGCATCCTGTAAGGTATGAAGCTCTCTTGAGAGCTATTACTACTTTGCTATATGCTCACTATGAAGGTTTTTGTAGATTTGCATGGGATTCATACCTCGATACAATTCAAAGGCAAAATATTAAACGCAATCAATGCCGTGAGGAGGTTATAAAGCTATCGCTAAGGAAGCGCTTTAAAGAACTTGGAGGTGATTTGTCAGCAGATGGAGTTTGGAGCTTTTTTTCCAACGAATTGCCAGCTTTAATTAATGAGAATATTGAATTCAATATTCGCTTAGAAGCAGATAGCAATTTAAAGCCTATGCTGCTTAAAAAGAACTCTACAGATGCTGGTTTATCATGCTCAATGGTGGATCAACATGAGCTTTTACTTAAGACATTAGTAAGCAGGAGAAATAATATAGCTCATGGGCAGAAAGAAATAATTCATGATCTGACTGAGTATAACAAGTATGAAAATGCGGCTTTGGAAGCTATGTATGAGCTAGGACTATCTGTAATTGATTGCTTAGATAATCGGAAGTATTTGAAACCATCAAATCCGCCTAGCTCATCATGAAATCTACGCATTTTAAATAGCCATCGCTGTAGGGTGCGTTCCCTGATGTGGCTCCTACTGCCGCATCGATAGTGATTAAACCGCTGACTCATATCATTTTTCAAAAGTGATGACAGACTTAGTTGATTATTCCAAAGCGTAATTCTCCTCCGAGAGCGGAATCGCAATTTCAGATGTTAGTCACGACTATTGAAAATTGGTATCAATTGAAGTAAGGTGGGCAATAGCCACCCTATTGTTGTATGGATGTAAGTTAGACCGCAAGCTCCAGTTTTTAACCAGGGAACCAATCTTCATCAAGAATTTTCTCAATTGTCCAAGGACAGTCAACTGGTAAAGTTAATCCACTTTTGCGGCTCGCTTTTCCCAGTGCTTTTTGATAACAATAACCAAGCCGTTCTAAGGCATGATTGTAGATTACCTTAGAGCGAAACAGCAAGCTCAATTCCAATCTGAAATTATCTATCTCGTCTGTCCAGTGGGGTAGGTAGTAAGGATGCTTCCAGTAGGCGTAAAGTAGCAGGTGACTGAGGAGTTGAATAAGAAAGCTTTCTGCTTTGTATTTGCGTTCATCAACCATTTCCTCTAATTCCTCGGCTAAAGTTTGCCAATCTAAAGTATTGCGATCAGGCGATCGCAGTTTTGCTGCCTGGTCTTGCAGCCAGGCTACATAGTCTTTTTCATATAGGGTTTCAGCCATTAATTTTACCTCTATACTAATCTTTTTTTGTCCTATCAAAATATAGATCTCATTGTATAGCTCAAGCACCAAGAAAATGCTGGTTATTGAAATATTACATCCCATCATTCAGTCAATAGACCTCTGGTAAAAATCAAAAATTGTTGTTAGGGTTAGTGCGATGCCGAAGGCACTGCGTAGCAGTACGCCATTGCGGTAGGGTGCGTTCCCTAATCTGGCTCCTAGCTGCCGCACCGATAGAGACCCCACAGTGCGGTATTGGGTTTTATTGAGGGGGTGTCGGACCGATGGGGTAGGATAGTAGGACAGAGGAGGAGGCTCGACCGCAGAGAGCGGTATAATTAATATTTAGATGCCTTCATGGCTAACTTGAAGTGAGAGTATATGTTGAAAGGGACTATTTATTTGCATAAGTTCAATTATTTTCTTGGATTGGTTCGAGAGATTGGTGGCTGGGATTTCCTATACCGCTATGTAGTAAGCTAAACGGCGCTTAACCTGCATGATCCAACAGCTATAACCCTTTTGGAGTCTATATCGGTGATCCGAAGTAAAAGCCGTTTAGCTTACGAGGATTTTATAAGATAACCAAGCTCAACCAGAAAATGGTTCTATTTAATAATGTAGAAATGATTTTGCCGTACGATAGTCGATTCGGAACGGAAATTTTCCTTAAGGGAAGCAAGTTAGATTGGGGGTCTGAAATTATCCTTCATCGATTCTTAGATATTAATAAAGACTTTATTGATGTTGGAGCTAATATTGGTTATTATAGTTTACTTGCTGCTCCTTCATCTAATCAGGTTTATGCCTTTGAACCCGATCCGAGAATGGTTGAACACTTAAAGAGAAATCTTTCCCAGTTTCAAAACTGTCATGTTCTAGAAGAAGCACTTTTTTCCGAGCCTGGCAGTATGGATCTTAATTTGAACTCAATGCCTGAACTAAATTCGCTGGTTAGGCATAGTCCCCAAGAGAACAAGGTGACAGTCAAGGTAAATACTTTAGACAAATTGATGTCTGATTATCCGTTACTGAGTGTTTCCTGTATCAAAACAGATGCTGAAGGAGCAGACTTCGATATACTAATGGGTGGCAAAAATCTTCTAATTCGAGATCAACCTTTGGTATTGTCCGAAATTTATCCAACAACCAAGCTCCTTGAATTTATTAAATCTATTGAATTTACCTGTTTTGCTTTCGTCAAACCTAAGGAGGAGGATGGAGATAATTCGCGACCAAAATTCATCAAGATTGAAACAAAACCGACAAACTTTCATATTAAGATGATTTTCTTAGTTCCTAATCGGCTCTTGTCAAGGTTTGAAGAGCTAAAAGATGTCTAACACTTCGTCGCTGCGGACGGAACAGAGCTTATTCCTAGCCATCGCTGTAGGGTGCGTTCCCTAATCTAGCTGCTACTGCCGCACCGATAGATTTTTGGGAACGCACCATGCTAATTCATTCGAGCAAGTGATTACAAGCTATAGTTAGTAAAAGTATAGTCAAATATAGACAGACTGAATTCCATTTCAGAAATTCCCTTCACTTTTACTTCGAGAGATTGATTCTCCTTGGGTGAACTACGCACCTCTCTATCCCATAGCGGTTAAACGCATTTGGGAATGCTTTTCGCAAAATATTGTAGGAACCCATGACATCAGATTGAACCAGAATCCCCTTATCTGTACGATATAACCCTCGCGAAATTCTTTTTCCTGAAAACACTGGCTTTTCAGTTATCTTTCCATAAACGGGGAGAGGATCGTCATTCAAAAAATTAGAAGCTGAGGTATAGGATTCTTCTTGAAGAATCACAGAGATTCCTTCTAATTGACATTTATAACTAATCATCTCAATTAATCGAGCATGAGGGATGGTCACAAATTTTTGATTGTTGACTTTTCCTAAGTTCACTTCTTGTTTCCAACCGTGATTTTTCCCAATTACTAAAGTTGTTATCTCTTGCTCAACTAAGAGATTTACTAAATAACGACTAGCCTGATGAAGATAATCATCTACTTTCTGATTACGGCAACGGGTTAAACGGCGAATCCTCTGGGAACTTTGACGATTACCTTTTAACAGAGATTGTAACTTAGCTCGACGTTGGTTATAGCCATCAAATTATCTATGCCTAAATCTATCGCAGCTATCTTTTCATTAGGAGCTAAGAACTGTTCGGTTTTCTCATAAATTACCTCGATTACATAACAATCACATTTAGGAACTATTCTGACTTCTGCTATGCGCTCCGCCACTCTTGTCGGCAAGGCAATTGAAGTACCTGATAGTTTGACTAACCCTTGCCTAAGACCTACTTTGCTTATAGCTTGAATCGTGTAAACTAAGAGATTTCGTCCTTTTTTTGGCTCCTTATAGCCAGGGATTTTGGGTTTTCCCAGAAATTTATCGGGGTGACTTTTAAACTCCGATGCAGCGGCAAAAAATGATTGCCAGTTCCGGTCTAATCCTCTTAAAACTTGTTGGGAAACTTTAGCGGGTAAAGCTTGATACTGTTCTGTCTTTTTCATGAGAGAGGCCATCTGATTATAGGTCAAATAGCCATGACCATAAATGAAGTTTTGTCGGATTAAATAATTGGCTGAGTTGTAAAGATTTTTAGACTGCCAAGATAAATTATCTATCTCAGCCCAAAATCTATGTCCTTTCTTGATAATGTGTCTTTCTGCTACTAACATTATTATCCGTTGTCTTTTAACTCAGCGTCGGGTTTTGAATGGTTGTCATCCGTTATGATAATTGTACGAGAAGGCAATTGATAACCTGTTAAATTCCCTTGTTTCCACCACCTCCAAGCCGTTCGATAACTTATTCCTGTTTTTTTTGCATAGTCTGATAGTTTTGTCTGTACATATTACCATGAATGACTATATATGACTATATTTGTATTGAAACTTTACAATACTTTAGAAGGTCATAATCTGAGATTTATTAAACTTCTGAAATTGTAGAGTGAGCAAGGAATCAAGTTCTTTTTTTTCTATGTTTCCGATGAGAATCATTCAGACAGAAAATCCCAACTATGGCACTGGTAATCCCGCTCGGACAAGCTGAAAAAGTTTAAGGGTTTTGAGTCCCTCGGATCGATTTCTCAACGTTTATTTCTAGCACTTTTTTAACCAAAAAAGTGCCAAAAACCTTTTTTAGCAAGGATTGCACTGATATTCAGCCAACCCTATTTATTTTCTGGCTGACCTTGTACCCATGTTAGTAAATCGGGTTATAGCGTTTCCCAATCTCATGAGGTACACCAAAATCTTAACTCCTGACTCCTGACTCCTGACTCCTCAAAACCTAAGACTCTGTACCTCACAACTAGGGGAATTGCTATATTATAGATAGTTTTTGGCCGTTAGCAATTATAGCTCTCAAAAGGGGGTGGGAATGATTAGGTCAATTTTAGTTTCGGTCTGAGGATGACGAAAAGATAATTGTTTAGCGTGTAGGTATAAACGGTCGGACTGCTTACCATTATACAAGCGATCGCCTAAAATTCCTATCCCTAATCCCTGTTGACTATGAACACGAATTTGATGGGTTCTTCCCGTGTAGGGAATAAATTCGAGGCGAGAATAATTGCCTTCTTTACCGACAACTTTAAAATAGGTTTGACTAGCTTTTCCCCTTTGCCAATCCACAGTTTGATAGGGTCGATTTTGCGGATTTCCCCAGAGAGGTAGGTCAATTATACCTGATTCTCGCTCAATAATTTCTGATAATATAGCTTCATAGATTTTCTCCACTTCTCGCCGTTGAAATTGTTGGGATAAACAACGATAAATATCTAAACTTTTAGCTAGTAATAATATACCCGAAGTTTCTCGATCTAAACGATGAACGGGAATGAGATTTTTCCCTTGACGACGAAAACGATTAACCACAGCATCTTGACTATCTTGATAACGTCCTGTTACCGATAATAATCCTGGGGGTTTATTAATAGCAATTATTCCCTCATCTTCGTAGATAATTTCTAGGGATGAACGTAAACCAGAGAGTAAAAAACCCATGAGAGGTTGACATCTTTCTTGACAAGCGCCATAAAATTCTCCCTGTTTTCTATCTCGATTCGATTCTCCCCACCAAAATTCGGCCATGGCGATGGGTTTTAATCCTTTCATGGCGGCATAATTTAATAATTTTGGGGCGCAACATTCCCCTGTTCCCGTCGGTAACAAATTACTACCCATCAATTTAGCCAAGGAGAGAGATTGTCCAGAAAAGTTATTTAAACAGTAGGATTGATACAGCAATTCCTGTAACTGTTTGGAGAGGTTCCTACGCTGTTGCTTAAGTTCAATAATTCTCTGATTGGCGAAGTTTATTTTCTCAATTAAGGGTTCTAAAACTTGTTTTTGTTCCTGTTTTAATTGCTTTCTTGCTCTTTTTTCCTGACGACTGAGATTATTTAACTTTTCTAATTCTTCTGGTTTTAAATTACCTAAATTTCTTAATCTATCTCGTTCCTGTTTATGGTTTTGATGTTGTTGCTGTAAAGCTTGGATTTTGCGCTCAAAATTTGCTTGATTGAGTCGATATAAATTATGTTCTGGGATTGATTGCAGGGTGATAATTTCCTGTTTAATTGTTTCTAAAAGTTGCAAAACTCGCTTTTCTTCCAGCACAATTTTTTCTCTCCCCACTAGGGACGGAACCCAGCCAGTAGCTTCTCCCTGTCCAGAAAAAGCTTTTAAAATTTCTATTTCGCCAGCAGCATTTTCTCCTAACAAAATGCCATACATTTTACCTTCAGGATTGGTGATAGTTGTCATCAAATCTTGGGCGATTTTTTCAGCCAAAAGAGTGCGGGGCAAGCGCAATAACTCGCCCGTTTCGGGACAAATTCCTTGATAATAATAGGTAACTTCCTTCACTCTTTAAGAACAGGAAAAGGGCTAGAAATCCCCCTAAGAAAAACAATTGGCAAAGAAATCGATAGTTTCCTGTAGGGCGACAATAAAGCTATCAATTTCTTCGCGGGTATTATAAAAATATAGACTTGCCCGCGCGCTGCCGGAAGCATCAAAAAAGCGGTGTAGAGGTTGGGTACAGTGATGACCGGAGCGAATAGCGATTCCTTCCTGGTCTAATAAAGTGGCTAAATCACTAGCATGAATCCCTTCCACATTAAAGGCGGCTAAACTAGCCCGACCTTGGCCTGTTAAACTAGGTGGCGGCCCGTAAATTCTTAAACCCTCAATTTCTCCTAATTTTTTGAACAAATGGGCGGTTAATTCTTCTTCGTAGGCATGAATATTATCCATCCCTAAACCCCTTAAATATTCTACCGCAGCACCGAGGGCAATCGCTTCGCCAATAGCGGGGGTTCCGGCTTCAAATTTGTGGGGCAGTTCGGCACAGGTAAAATGGTCTAAATAGACTTCTGCAATCATTTCGCCACCACCAAAAAAGGGCGGCATTGCCTCTAAAATCGCCTCTTTGCCATACAAAAATCCAATACCGGTGGGGGCGCACATTTTATGACCACTAGCCACCAACCAATCACAATCTATGGACTGCACATCAAGGGCCAAATGGGGGACACTTTGACAGGCATCAATTAATACTTTCGCCCCGACTTGATGGGCAAGGCTGACTATTTCGGCTACGGGATTAATACAGCCTAATGTATTGGAAACATGAAGGACAGCAACTAATTTAGTTTTGTCCGATAACAAGGATTTATATTGTTCTAAATCAAAGCTTTCTTCACTGGTTAACTGCACATATTTAATCACTGCCCCCGTCTTTTGGCAGACAATTTGCCAGGGGATTAAATTACTGTGGTGTTCCATCACCGAGAGAATAATTTCATCCCCTGCTTTTAGGGTATTTAATGCCCAACTGTAGGCGACTAAATTAATCGCTTCCGTGGCGTTGCGAGTATAGACAATTTCCTGACGAGAAGCGGCGTTAATAAACCTAGCCACCTTATCTCTGGCCCCTTCGTAGGCTTCCGTTGCCCGGACACTTAAAGTATGCGCCCCCCGATGCACATTAGCGTTATCTTTTTCGTAATAGTTTCGCAGGGTTTCTAATACTTGAATCGGTTTTTGGGAAGTGGCGGCACTATCGAGATAGATAAGGGGTTTATCGTGTACGGTTTGATGGAGGATAGGGAAATCGGCGCGGACTTTTTGGGCGAGGGTTTTTTCTTGGATAATTGTCATTTTAGTCAGGAGTCAGAGGGGTACTTTGGGCAGGTTGACACCCACCCCGGTAGAGTTATTCCACACTGCGACAGGCGACACATTGCCCCAATCTTTGGCGGAGGGATTCTAGAGGAATTTTAGCTAAAATCTCGGACGAGAAAGCATCAATTAACAAACTGCGGGCGGTGTCGGCGCTTAAGCCCCGGCTTTGCAGATAGAATAAATCATCGGCTTCCAGTTGGCTAATGGTTGCCCCGTGGGAACATTTGACGTTATCGGCGGTAATTTGTAATTCCGGTTTGGTGTTGACTCGTGCCTTGTTAGAAATTAACAAATTCCGATTTAACTGGGAGGCGTTGGTTAATTGGGCAGGTTTGGGAACAAACACTTTACCATTAAAGATGGCGTGAGCGCTACCATCAACGATACATTTATGCAGTTGGTTGCTGATGCCGTGGGGGTGGTTGAGATAGATGGCGCTGTGGGTATCGGCGGTTTGTTGTCCGGTAATCATGGCTAATCCGTGCAGATTTGTCTCGGTTTGTTCTCCTTTTTGCAGGATATCGAGGTTATGACGGCAGAGTTTAGCGCCTAGATTTATCTCGTTGAGAGTGTAACGGCTATCGCGTCCTTGTTCAATTATCGTGCGTCCGATGTGAAAACCATCTCCCGATTCCCGTTGTACTCTGGTATGGATGACTTCGGCGTTGGCTTCGAGGTAAATTTCTGTGACAGCGTTGGTGAAATAAGAGTAATTTACAGGTAAATCGGAGCAATGTTCGGCTAAAGCTCCGTAATTCTCGATAATATTGACACTGGCTCCCGTTTCCGCCACGATTAGGCTATGGGGCTGATAAAAGCGGGGAATTTCCTCCACAACGGTGATAAATAGGAGATGTATGGGAGTTGTGACGACAGTGTTAGCGGTGACGTGAATTACTGCGACATCGCTTAAACCAGCTTGGTTGAGTGCGGTAAAAAATTCGGGTGTTTTTTCTTTCCCTAGATAGTTGACAAGAACATCTTTTTGTGCATTGGCGAGATTGCTGACGCTGACACCGGGGGGTAAAGCGGAGATATCGGACAATTCGGGCTGATAAATGCCGTTAACGAAGACTAAACGGCTGTTTTTGGCTTCGGGCAGTAAAAAAACAGCTAGGGCATTTTTATCGATTGTAACGGTTTGGGGGGCGCGAAAATCGATCGCCCATAGTTGACTTAAATCGGTGCATTGCCATTCTTCGTCTTTTTTGCCCGGAATGGCTAATTCCTGAGCTTTACTGGCTCCCGATTCTCTTAATTCGAGAATTTTACCGTTATCGATGGTGGGAACCGTTTCGCGAGACAATTTTAACAATAATTCTCCTGATTGTTCAGGTTTCGTGATTATGGCTGTCATTGGTAGGAGGGGGTTGGGGTGTGGGGTAGTGGGGTAGTGGGGTGTAGGGTGTGGGGTAGTGGGGTAGTGGGGTAGTGGGGTAGTGGGGTAGTGGGGTAGTGGAGCATTTGGCTGAAATTTCCCTAAACCCCTAAATCCCTATCACCCTATCTCCCGACTCCTGAATACTGACTCCTGAATACTGACTCCTGAATACTGATAACTGATAACTGATAACTGATGATTATTTAACGGCTAATACTTGTTCGTCGAGGAAATCGTAGCCAGTTCTTTCTAATTCGAGGGCTAATTCTTTACCGCCACTGGTGACAATGCGCCCATCGTACATAACATGAATAACATCGGGTTCAATGTAGTTGAGCAGACGCTGATAGTGAGTGATAAGTAAAAAAGCGTTATCGGGAGTAGCTAATTGATTGACTCCCTGGGCAACAATTCGCAAAGCATCGATGTCTAAACCGGAGTCAATTTCATCGAGAATTCCTAAAGTAGGTTCTAACAAAGCCATTTGTAGGATTTCATTACGTTTTTTCTCACCACCGGAGAAACCTTCGTTTAAACTTCTGCCAAGAAAGCTAGGATTCATCTGGACAACTTCTAGTTTTTTCTCGACTAATTCCTCAAAGTCAAAACTATCTAATTCTTCCGAACCTAAATATTTTTGTCGGGCATTATAGGCAACGCGAAGAAAATCGAGGTTACTAACGCCGGGGATTTCTAGGGGATATTGGAATGCGAGAAAGATACCCATAAGCGCTCGTTCATCGGGTTCTTTGTCTAAAAGATTTTCACCTTTATAAATTATTTCTCCCCCAGTTACTTCATAATCGGGATGTCCAGCGATTACTTTGGAAAAGGTGCTTTTTCCTGAGCCATTGCGTCCCATAATTGCGTGGGTTTCCCCTGCTTTAATTTCGAGGTTAACTCCTTTAAGAATCTGGTTTCCATCAATACTAGCGGTCAGATTTTTTACCGATAAAATTACTTCACTCATGGGATGTTTTTCTAGAACAAAAATATTAGTTTTTGGGGTTGACGGCGAATCATCAATTGATGGATAAATTGTCTTAGCTTTTGGTGGGTTACGGCTATCGCCTAACTTAGCTTTTGGTGGGTTACGGCTATCGCCTAACCCACCCTACTTTACTGATTATCCGACGGTTCCTTCTAGCTTGAGACTGAGGAGTTTATCGGCTTCGGCGGCGAATTCCATCGGTAATTTACTGAGGACATCCTTACAGAAACCACTGACTAACATAGAGACAGCATCTTCCTCGGAAATACCCCGTTGTGCGAAGTAGAATAATTGGTCTTCACCGATTTTAGAAGTAGAAGCTTCGTGTTCTACTTTAGCACTATTGTTATCCACCTGAATATAGGGAAAAGTGTTAGCTTCGGCATTATCTCCAATCAGCATAGAATCACACTGGGAGTAATTTCTTGCTCCCTTGGCTTTCGGTCCCATTTTCACTAAACCGCGATAACTATTTTGGGAATTACCCGCAGAAATTCCCTTAGAAATAATCGTACTTTTGGTGTTGCGGCCAATGTGAATCATTTTCGTACCTGTATCGGCCTGTTGTTTGTTATTAGTTAGGGCAATTGAGTAGAATTCTCCGACGGAATTATCGCCAACTAAGACACAACTGGGATACTTCCAAGTAATCGCTGAACCGGTTTCTACTTGCGTCCAAGAAATTTTAGAATTAACTCCTTTACACAGACCCCGTTTAGTGACGAAATTATAAATACCTCCCTTACCATTGGCATCGCCAGCGTACCAATTTTGCACCGTCGAATATTTAATATCCGCATTATCGAGGGCGACTAATTCCACGACGGCGGCATGAAGTTGATTACTATCGTACATCGGAGCGGTGCAACCTTCTAAATAACTTACCGATGCCCCTTCTTCAGCGACAATTAAAGTTCTTTCAAATTGTCCCGTCTCACCGTTATTAATCCGAAAATAGGTGGACAATTCCATCGGACAGGCGACACCTTTGGGGATAAAAACAAAGGAACCATCGCTAAAAACGGCAGAATTAAGAGCGGCAAAATAATTATCACCCACGGGAACGACACTGCCGAGATATTTTTGTACTAAGTCGGGATGTTCCTGTAAAGCTTCCGAAATAGAACAGAAAATAACCCCCTGTTCTGCTAGTTTTTCTTTAAAAGTTGTGGCGATAGAAACGCTGTCAAAGATAGCATCGACAGCGACATTAGAAAGGCGTTTTTGTTCCGAAAGGGGAATGCCTAATTTTTCAAAGGTTTCGATTAAAGTGGGGTCAACTTCTTCAAGACTGTTGAGTTTTGCTTTTTTCTGTTTGGGTGCAGAGTAGTAGATAATATTTTGATAATCAATGGCAGGATAGGAAACGTGCGGCCAACTGGGTTCGGTCATCTTTTGCCATTGATGGTAGGCCCGAAGACGAAAATCGAGCATGAATTCCGGTTCCTTCTTTTTCGCCGAAATTAGGCGAATAATCTCCTCATTCAAACCGCGAGGGATGGTTTCCGATTCGATATCGGTGATGAAACCGTACTTGTAGGGTTGGTTAACGAGGTTTTTAACGGTGGTTGCACTCATGGGGGTTAGTGTTCTCTCTACGCGGGAGGCAGTTAAACAACAAGAAAGTTGTTTAAATTGATTATATAATAGATTAACAACAAAGCTGTTGTCAAAGTCAGGGAAAATTTGAGAGGATGCTGATAAACCTCTGTTATTCAAGTTACTCTGTAGGGGTAATTGGCCGCTCCTTGACCCTCAGCAATTGTACGCTAAAGCCTCTGTTTTTGGTATCATGACCACGACTCAACCCGCCTCGACGAAAGACGATATTCTGCAATATTTGCTCAAAAACGGTCAATCTACCGCCCAAGACTTGGCTGAGGAGTTAACTATTAGTCCGCAAGCGACGCGCCGCCATCTTAAGGATTTGGAGGGGGAAGGACTGATCGAATATTTTGCGGTACAAAATAAGATAGGACGACCCCAGCACATTTATCGTCTCAGTCGTCAAGGTCGTGGCCGTTTTCCCCATAATTACGATAATTTCGCTGTTTCTTTCCTCAATACTCTGGTGGAGACGGTGGGAGAGCAACAGGTGGGGGAAATTCTCAAAAAACAGTGGCAACGCAAAGCGGCAGAATATCAATTGCGCCTCGGCAAGGGGTCTTTAGGGGAAAGAATGAGAAAATTGCTAGAAATTCGCCAAGAGGAGGGTTATATGGCAGAATTAGTGGCACTGGAAGCAGAAAATAGTTATATCCTGGCCGAGCATCATTGCGCTATTGCTGAGGTCGCCGGTTCCTATCCCAGTATCTGTGGCCATGAATTAGAAATGTTTGCCATGCTACTGCCTGATTGTACGATCGAACGGACTCACTGGATCAACCAAGGTGAGCAACGATGTGGTTATCTAATTAAGTGCAAGGGTTGAAAGAGAAAGATTAGAGATTTTCATCGGGATTTATGCCCAATTCCCGCAGTTTAGCCGCTAATTTTGCGGATTTCTGCCTTTCCTGTTCAACTTGGGTTTCTGCCTGTTGTGCCGCTTCTGCGGGAGTGGGTACTAATTCACCTTCGGGGGTAAAATAGCGCAATTTATTGGCAGCTAAACCCAAATATAAGCCTAATTGTTGACTCCAGAGCCATCCCTGGGCATTGGGGGTAATCGGTTGATATTGACCGCTAATTAGAGTAAATCCTGCAAATTCTAAGCTTTCTGGGTCAAACCAAAAATAATCGGGAGTGCGAAATATATCCTGATAAATTTGTTTTTTCTCCTCTCGGTCAACTTTGGCGGTACTATCGGAGAGAATTTCGATAATTAAATTGGGATATTTGCCCTCTTCTTGCCAAACTACCCAACTTCTGCGGTTGGGATTGGGATTTGTCCCCAAAAAGACGAAAAAATCGGGACCACGGCAGAATTCTGACTTTTTCTGGTTAGGACTGTAATAAATGGTTAAATTGCCGGCGGCAAAATAATCTTCTCGCTCGCGCCACCACCATTCTAAACACTGAATTAATAAAATAATTTGTTGTAGATGTAGGTTACTTTCCCAGGGTGGTTCATCACTCCAAAATTCGCCTTCTGGGAAGATTATCTCAGGGTTTACATGAGACTCGACTAGGGGTAAGCTTTGAGCGATAGTCATGGTTTGTAGGGAGGCACAATTATTTGTAGGATGGGTTAGCGGTAGCGTAACCCATGCAGGCGTTGGGTTTCATGCTTCAACCCAACCTACGTTCATCTTATATTTAATTCCACCCACCCACTTAGGTTGATATTTAATTATAAATTACAGCCTTCTCTCATAAAGATGAAGTAGGAGGGTATTTGTCATCATCTCTAGACTACCTCTAAAACCAGAGACTTCACCTAACCCGCACCGCTGCCCAATAAAAATAAACTTAACAGGGTGCCACCATTCCAGAGACTATGAACCAACATCGAGGATAATAAATTTTTCGAGCGGGTGTAAACAAAGCCAAGAACACAACCTAGCACGGTTAAAGGCAGCACTTCTGACAAATTTTGGTGAGCCAGGGCGAAAATCAAACTACTAAGCGCAATCGCACCCCAGACGGGTAGATAACGAGTCAAAGAAGCTAGTAAAAAGCCGCGAAAGACAATTTCCTCGAAAAAAGGAGCGGCAAGGGAAGCAGTAAAGCCAAAACAGAGCAAAGCGAAGGTATTCTGGGATTCTAGGGCTAAAGTCAGCAGCGGGTTACTACCCCCTTGTCCTTGCCAAATTAGTTGATTGAGCAAAGAAACGATAATAACGAGGGGTAAAGCGACAAAATAGCCGGCTAATCCCCAGAGAAACCAAGGACTAAAGAGGTTAAAACGAAACCAATCGGGAGGTAAAGGGCGAAAAGGCTTGATTGCTAGGTATAAAACCGATAAACTGCTCACTGTTAAGGCTAAATAACTAACTACAACGTATATTGCTTTAGCTTCTAGACTGAATTTTTCGGGGTTGAGACTCAAGAAACTCGATAAAACCCCGAAAATTACCGGTAAAACAATTTGTCCGACGAAAAAGAAACCGATAATTATTCCCCACCAGAGGGTTTCTCCTCCCCACTTAGTTTGCCAAGCGAGACTATCATCTAAAAAGAGCAGCGCTCGCTGTTTACGGAGCAGCCACTGCACTAATAAAAAGACCAACAGCACAACACCGATTAAACCGCCGATAAGAGGCAACAAAGCCAGTAAAATTAGTTGAATTAAGGCATTAGCCGCCACTTCACTCTGTTCTTCCTCTAAAGCGAGTAAATCCTCTTGACGATTTTCGAGACTATATAATTTTTCCAGAATGGTATAACGAAACCATCCTTGAAAATTGCGCTCGATTCTCGCTTCAGCATCGGAGGCAATTTCGGGGGGTTCACTATATAATCCCTCTAACAGCAGCGCATTTCCTAAAACAGCAGGTTTATAGTTCTCAAATTCTGATTTTTCCTTGATATCTTGCCAGATTTGCCGTGCTGAATCCAAGTCACCTTGACTAGCTTGAATGAGACTTAATTTTAGCTCTAAATCTTTTAAGGAATTGATTTCCCGCTCAAGGGATTTTTTTTGTTCGGGATTAACTGCTGATTTTTTTAGTTCGGTGATTGTTTTTTTGGCACTTTTCTGGGCTGATAAATACTGTTCTTCGGCAGTGGTATAAGTATCTTCACCAATCAGGGAAGTTTGAATTAATTTAAGATTAGCAAATTCCTCGCTATTAGGGTCAGCATCGCTGCTGAGAGTCGTGACTTGTAGGTTGAGATTGGTTTGATACAGTTGAATATTCGATTGGATTTGAGGCTGATTAACACTAGAAATTAAAGCTGTAACTACTGGAGTTAAAGCAATAATTGTTAATAAAAAAGCAATCGCTTGTTTGAGACTTTGCCAGGAGAGTTTTTTGGAGAAATTATCGAACATGAAAATAGTTAAGTGGGAGTTAGGGGTGAGTTGATGGGGTGATGGGGGTTGGGTAATAGGTGTCGGGGAAAATTTTCCCTATCCCTAATCCCTATTCCCTAATTATTAACTAACTACTTGAGAAAAAAGATTTTCGTATTGATCCAAAGTCTTTTCAAAGGCATAATTTTCCTCTGCGTATTCTCGTCCCTTTTCTCCTAGTATAGTTGCTAAATCTGGGTTTTTGTATAGCTTTAAAATAGCTGTAGCTAATGCCTCCGGATCTTCGGGATTAACCACCAAACCACCACCACTACGCTCGATCGCCCTAGCGGCGGTTCCATCGGCGGGAACAGAAGCAATAATAGCACGGCCACTAGCTAATAATAGCTGAATTTTGGACGGCATATTAAAGGAAATAACGTTATGTTTTTGCATCACCATACCCACATCGGCCGCCGCTAACATTTCTGGTAATTTTTCCCGGAGTTGAAAGGGTAATAAAAGCACATTACTCGCCCCCTGTTGTTGGCGATACTTTTCTAGGCGATCAAGGGCTTCTTTTTTACCAACAATTACCACTTTAATCTCAGGAATATTAACTAAATGAACTGCGGCATCGATCAGAGTTTCTAAGGGTTGGGTTAGGGCAATATTGCCAGAATATAAAACAACAAACTTGCCCTCAAGATGATTTTCTTGGCGAAAATAATTATGGTTTTTCGGCAAAGGTTTAATAAAGCTGACATCGACCCAATTAGGAATTTCAATAATTTTCTGACTCGGCACATTTTTAGTTAGGAGATTTTTGGTAAAACCATCGGCAATAACCGAGATTTTGCTGGCAGTTTTGTAGGCAAATTTTTCGAGACTGCTAAAAACCTTAATCATTTTCTGATTAGTTAATAATCCCACATGAACTGCCGCATCGGGCAGAATATCCTGTAAATTTAGAATAATCGGTACTCCATATAATTTACTCAATAAAGCGGCGGGAACGCAAACGGGTAATCCGGGGACAGTTAAGAAAATTAGATCGGGTTTTTCTCCTTTGAGAGCCTGAAAGAAACTCAAAAAAACAAAGCTAAATTCAAAGAAAATTCGATTTTTTAAACTTCTTTGGGGGCGCGCCCAAACGTAGGAACGTTGAATTTTAACACCGTTGCGTTCTTCTTCCAGATAGATTTTTCCTCGGTATTCGGGATCGATTTCACTATTAGGATACCAAGGAAAAGCCGTCAAAACCCTGACTTGATGACCTCTTTTAACCAATCCCTCCGCCAATTCTGTCATCAGGGGAGCGATGCCGATCGGTTCGGGATAATAGTTATAAGAATAGAGCAAAATTCGCATAGGGATGGCAATTTGGTTGGGCGATTCAGTTTCATGATTTTATCAATAGTTACTGGTTTTTTGACCAGTCAGATGCGCTTTTGTCAGGGATTACCCTAGAAAGAGGTGAGGATTAGCGGTGAGAGATGCCGAAAAAAGGGGCAATTGGCTGCTAAATTAATCCTCAAAACCCATAACTATTCCCCCTTACCCCAGCCTCAATACTGACCCTTATTTTTCCCGTACCCGGTGGCCGATATCACGACGATAATAGATGCCCTGAAAGTGTATCCTGTTCACCGATTGATAGGCAAGTTCGATCGCCTGATTAAAATTGGCTCCCATCGCCGTGACACCCAAAACCCGGCCGCCATCGGTGAAAATATCGCCGTGTTTTAAAACCGTGCCGGCGTGGAAAACGATCGCCCCTGCAGTTTCAGCGGCCTTAATTCCCGTGATTAACTGGCCTTTTTCGTAGTGGTCGGGATAACCGGCAGAGGCAGCCACCACACAAACGGCACTACCGGAGCGCCATTGTAAAGAGGGGAAATCAGTTAATTTTTGTTGAGCGCAAGCCAGCAGCAGCGGTGCCAGGGGAGTTTCCAGTAGGGGTAAAACCGCTTGGGTTTCGGGATCGCCAAAACGACAGTTAAATTCAAGAACTTTTGGCTCTCCGGCGGGGGAAATCATTAAACCCGCGTAGAGGACTCCTCGATAGTCAATGCCGCGTTTTTGTAGGGTGGCGACGATGGGGGCAAGGATGTCTCGGTCCACCGCTTCGATAATGGCGGCGGTGGCTATGGGTGCGGGGGCATAAACTCCCATACCGCCGGTATTTTTGCCGGTATCGCCTTCACCGATCCGCTTGTGATCTTGGGCGGGTAGCAGGGAACGAAAGCTGATCCCATCGGTGAGGGTGAGGATAGACACTTCTTCTCCCTCTAGGAATTCTTCCACCACGACTTTAGTAAAGCCACTGGTAAAAAGATCATCGATCGCTTCTAGGGCCGTATCTACGGTTTCGGCGACAATTACCCCTTTTCCTGCGGCTAATCCGTCAGCTTTCACCACAATTGGCGCTCCTTGCTCTCGGATATAAGTTTTTGCTAATTCTGCATCGGTAAAGGTTTCGGAAGTGGCGGTGATAACTCCGGCTTCGTTCATTAATTCTTTGGCCCAGGATTTGCTCGATTCAATTAAGGCCCCGGTTTGTGTGGGGCCAAAAACGGCAATTTCTTGGCCGAGAAGATGATCGGTAATGCCGAGGGAGAGGGGATATTCTGGCCCGACAACCACCAGATCGACGCAATTTTCTCGGGCAAAACGGCTAATTTCAGCAAAATCCTCCATTGCTAGGGGGATATTTTCACATTGAGGTAAAATTGCCGTTCCCCCATTACCTGGAATACAGAACACTTGTTCTACTTGAGGCGATTGTAGGAGTTTCCAAGCTAGAGCGTGTTCTCGACCACCACTGCCGATAACGATAATTTTCACGGATAAACGCAGCCTAAATGACGATGGCTTAATTATCCCCTAGCTCTGGGGCGCCATTGGCTAGAAGTTGAGATTATTTAACTTTTTAATCGATTTGACGGATTCAGGATTCAGGAGTCAGGAGTCAGGAGATAGGAGTCAGGAGATAGGAGTCAGGAGATAGGAGATTATTTTATTTATTCTCCCCACTCCCCGTTACAGTAGAGCAGGAAGTCGCCTTCCCACCCCCTGCTTCAAAACCGGACTTACGACTTTCGCCGTATCCGGCTCCTGAGTAACTAGGCTACTGTCATTAGTAGAATAATAATGG